>SDWN01000489.1 GCA_004195305.1 Neptunomonas sp.
AGATGTGTATAAGAGACAGTAACTATCCTGTGTATAACCACCGTATCAGATCGGGTCGATGTCAACTAAAACACTAACATACAGTGGCATCGGCCTGACCGTGGCGCTGCTAGCAAGCATCGCAGGCTACTTCACAGCCGTTGAAATGGAGGCGATGCATAAACAGAACGTTGAAGATCTGGCCGATTTTGGCAGCAAGGTCGTACCCGCCGGTATTCGCAGTGAAAATGACGGTTCCAGCTACGGCCTGATCGATGGCAACCTGCAGCTAGCTCCGTCTATCAGGGAGAAAAAACTATCTCCCACTGAAAAGGTGATCTTATCGCTCAGCCGAGACAATGACGAGCTACAGATCGAACTCACCGAAACAGAGCAGACACTGCAACAACAGCAGGAACGATTACAGGAACTCAGAGCCTACAAGGCAGAAAACGAGCGCTTCGCCCCTCATCAACTGACTCTCGAACGCCGTGCAGCCGAAGAGCTGCTCAGCAAACATCTCGACAACACCCCAGGTATTGATCGGTTTAGCAATTTCCAACGCAGGGCGACCAACCTCGCTACGGCCAGCCTCTATACCGACATCATGCGCCAGTATCAGCTGAGACTGAATGACCAATCCAGAGCACAACTAGTCAAAATACTGCCCCGGTTCGGCCTCTGTTTCGGTGACGGACTACCCCATGCGATAAATAGTCACGCAGAAGAGGCGGTGATCATCAAAGCCCTCAGCAACGCTGATCCAAGCGTGCTGACAGGAGGGCTTGCTGCTGATTTCAATAGCATTCACAGCCCCTGCCTGAAGAGTTTCAACCGCGATCTTCGTCAACTTCTGAGCGGAGCGGAGACCGCGCCCAGCGTAATCAACAGCCCCCCCCTCCCGTCCGACTCTCTGGCCAGCTCCGCACGCAATAATGACAGCGCGGTAGATGCAGCGGGCCCAACCATTGATCTGAGCCTACCGCTCACCGAGCAACTGATCCAAAGCCTGCGCTATGACAAAGAGATCGTACTGAAGCAAGCGACCCAGGCAAGACAGCTACTCGCCGAGCAAACACAGGAATTGGAGGTACTCAAGCGCTACCATGACGAGACCGAACGTTTCGCCCCCCTCCCCTCACTAGAAGAGCGCAATCGCGCCCAGGCGCTGCTACTTAGTTACCTTGAACAGACCCGCGACGCCAAACGTTTCAACAGCTTCGAAAAAAAGGCGATGAGTTACGCAGCAGCTAACCACTATTCTCGCTTTAGCACCCGCGAACGCATGCTCCTCACCGAAGCGACCAAGGATCAGATCATCTACGAGATTATGCCCAATTTTGGCTTTTGCTTCGGCGACGGACTTAAATTTGCCATCGACAACCATCAGCAGGAGCGCCAGGTCATCAATGCATTACGCGAACAGGATACCGAATACATGGATCCGCCATTAGCGAAGCAGATAGCCACCATCTCCGAACCCTGCAAAACCCAGCTACAGCAGCAGCTGAACGCATTCCTTTAAAGAACCTGCACTCCGACTCTTAACCTGATAGACAAATAGGATCCATACCCAAGAGGCTGACCGAGAATAGCGACCCACGTTGACACACCCTTGCGGCGCCTACTAATCCGCCGAGTTAATAACCAGCCCGCGTCTATGGTCTACACTTGAACAACCTGTCGGACTTAACATCGATCTACGGCGGAAAATACAGGTTTGGCCATATTCTCACGATCTTATTGGTTACATAGCACGCTAGTTACAAGCGACAACTTTGTAGCTTGTCTTACGGGCAGCTATGGCTGTGTAAAACGGCTGTCCTGCCGTTTAATCACAAGCTACATCCCTATAGCTTGCCCTACGGACAGCTATGGCTGTGTAAAACGGCTGTCCTGCCGTTTTATCACCTCTCTAGACAAAAAATCGGCCTCAAATTGCCCTCCCCTCGTTGCGACCGGCCAAATCCGTCAGGTGCCTGGCCTAAACAAGCCCCATCGTGGCATTTGGCCACTAAAGTCTGTACCTGGCAGATTTCTCCTGTATAATTTCGCATCTTTTATCTCTTCTTCAGCCGCAATGTCAGCCAGGCAAAGGGAAGAGCAACCATGAAACTGACCTGTATCGCTGACAATACAGGGGTAATGCGGAGTTTTCTCTAGTATCCACAACGGCTACTAAGGCGCCTCCCGATAGGAATAAACATGAGCGAATGCTTTGCTGATCTGTTTGAAGAATCCGTAAAAGAGATCGATATGAAACCCGGTTCACTGGTAACCGGTACCGTTATCGATATCGATGACGACTGGGTTACTGTTAACGCCGGTCTGAAATCAGAAGCAGTCATCCCCCGTATCCAGTTCCTCAATGCTGCTAATGAGCTTGAGATTGCGATTGGCGACGAAGTAGTTGTAGCCCTGGAAGCGGTAGAAGATGGTTTCGGTGAAACCAAACTGTCCCGCGAAAAAGCCAAGCGTGCTGAAACCTGGCTCAAGCTACAAAAAGCATTCGAAGCAGAAGAGACTGTTACCGGTATCATCAACGGCAAGGTCAAAGGCGGCTTCACCGTTGCCATCAACGATATTCAAGGCTTCCTGCCTGGCTCTCTGGTCGATGTGCGTCCCGTTCGCGACGTAGATCACCTGGAAGGCAAAGTGTTGGAATTCAAGCTGATCAAGCTGGATCCTAAGCGCAACAACATCGTTGTCTCGCGTCGTGCCGTACTTCAGGAAGCTAACAGCGCTCAACGTGATGAGCTGCTGGCTACTATCCAGGAAGGCATGGAAGTTAAAGGCTTCGTTAAGAACCTGACCAACTACGGCGCGTTCGTAGATCTGGGCGGTGTTGACGGCCTGCTGCACATCACCGACATGGCTTGGAAGCGTATCTCCCATCCGAGCGACATGCTGACTCCTGGCGACGAGATCACCGTTAAGGTTATCAAGTTCGATAAAGAGTCCGGCCGTCTGTCTCTGGGTCTCAAGCAACTGCAAGAAGATCCCTGGGCCGACATCAAGCAGCGCTACCCAGCCAACTCCAAGATCAAGGCACGGGTTACTAACCTAACCGACTACGGCTGCTTTGCATCTCTGGAAGATGGCGTTGAAGGCCTGGTACACGTTTCTGAAATGTCCTGGACTAACAAGAACATCCACCCATCCAAAGTGGTACAGGTTGGTGACGAGCTGGAAGTTATGGTTCTGGACGTTGACGAAGAGCGTCGTCGTATCTCCCTGGGTATCAAGCAGTGTTCCGGCAACCCATGGGTGACCTTCTCTGAGAAGTTCGCGACTAACGACAAGGTTTCCGGCACCATCAAGACCATCACTGATTTCGGTATCTTTGTTGGCCTGGAAGGCGATCTGGACGGACTGGTTCACATGTCCGATATCTCCTGGGAAGCTGATAACGAAGCGGCTCTGCGCAACTTCAAGAAAGGCGAGCAGGTTGAGGCGGTCATCCTATCTATCGATTCCGAGAAAGAGCGCATCTCTCTGGGCATCAAGCAACTGGATGGCGACCCCTTCAGCGATTACATCGCCACTCACACCAAGGGCACTATCGTTACCGGTATTGTTAAGTCTGTAGATGCGAAAGCAGCTCAGATTGAACTGGCCGAAGGTATCGAAGCATTCCTGAAAGTGTCTGAGCTGAGCGTTGAGCGTATCGAAGATGCCCGCGATGTTCTTAAGGAAGGCCAGGAAGTCGAAGCTAAGATTGTCAACGTTGATCGCAAGAACCGCTCAATCAGCCTGTCTGTCAAAGCGAAAGACGTAGCTGACGAGAAAGAAGCGATCCAGACGCTGAACCAGAATCAATCTGCAGAAGTTGTCAGCGGCCCGACCACCATCGGCGACCTGATCAAGCAGCAGATGCTGAACAAGAGCTAAGCCCTACTCTTTAGCGCAGCACATTCTGTAAATAAAAGAGCACTTCGGTGCTCTTTTTTTGTTTCTAAATCATAGCAATTCAATCAAGCTCTGCTCTCACAAACCCAGCCTCAGCGTATTACAATATCCAACCCAGCCACCTCTGTGCTAAGTTCCCTTAATACCCCAACTGCCTATGGATTGAGACCTGCGCATGTCAGCAGAAAGTGCACTCACCTTTTTTATCGCCATTCTGATCTTCGCGGTAACTCCCGGACCCGGCATTTTCGCCATCATCGCCCGTGCACTGACCCGTGGTGCCGCTAACTGCTTTCTATTGGCGCTAGGGATGACTCTCAGCGACATTATCTACTTGATCGCCGCCTGTTACGGCCTGGCCGCTATCGCCGAACACTGGAGCGAAGCCTTTACCCTGATCCGCATCCTGGGTGCCGCCTATCTTTGTTATCTAGGCTGGAAGATGTGGACCGCCCCGCTAAGCCTGGACACGCTGGAGCAGCCAGAGGGTAAAACCGACATGACCCTCAGCTTCGTACAGGGGTTTCTGATCTCCGCATCCAACCCCAAAGTCATACTGTTCTATATCGCCTTCCTGCCGACCTTTATCGACCTGGACAGCCTGAGCGGCAACGACATTGCCCTCGCCAGCGGATTAACCTTGGTGGCACTGATGCTGGGACTGATGCTGATCGCGCACTTCGCCGCCAAAGCACGCCGCTGGTTTCGTTCAGAGATCGCGGTTCGAAGACTGAACCGCAGCGCAGGGTCGATTATGGTCGCTGCAGGAACCTACTTAATTGCCAGACAGTAGTGCAGCACAGGTGACCGCCTGGACCCTTTGTCAGAATGAATTCCGTCGCAGAGGGCGCCTTGGTCGAAATTAATACCCAATCACGCATGAGTATTGGACTGATGGATGAGTGTTTAGGCCAGCATGGGGAGCTGCCTGAGAGCCTTGTCGGAATGAATTCCGACCCACAAGGATGTGGGAAGTGCGGAAATTCCGTCTGGAACGGAATGCGCCGACCCACAAAACCCCCGGCATGCCAGCCCTGCATAAACATTCGGCTTTGTGGGAGCCAGCCTGCAGGCGATTGGGTGTGAACTCAGGCTCAG
>SDWN01000497.1 GCA_004195305.1 Neptunomonas sp.
TACCCGCTCATTTTTGGCAAATAGAACCACTATTCACAAGCTGCGTCCCTGCAGCTTGCCCTACGGGCAGCTATTGCTGTGTAAATCGGCTGTCCTGCCTATTTATCTTCGCAAATGAGCAATAAATCTGACTCAAAATTCGCCTCTCTCGCTACGCTCGCTATTCTCGATCAGCCTCCTAGCAACCCTGCCCTCCAAAGCACAGCATCGTCGTCAGTCGACCTGAACCAAGGTTTCGCGGTAACGATGCATATGCTCGACATACTTTTCCGCATTGGCGCGCAACCCTGCAATCTCAGCATCGTTCAGACTACGCTTAACCCGACCCGGACTACCCACTACCAGAGAGCCGTCAGGCACCTCCATCCCTTCTGGAATCAACGTATTGGCGCCAACCAAGCAGTTACGGCCAATTTTGGCACCATTCAATACCACGGCATTAATGCCGATTAGCGAATTTTCTCCAACCGAACAACCATGCAGCATCGCTTTATGCCCGACGGTCACATTGCCTTCAAGCGTTAGCGGATAGCCCGGATCTGTGTGCAACACAGCACCGTCCTGGACATTACTGCCATCACCCAGAACAATCGGTTCATTATCCGCTCGCACCACAGCATTAAACCAAATGCTGACACGATCTCCGACATAAGCAGAACCAATCAGGGTGGCGTTGCTGGCGATAAAATAACAATTGGATGCGAACTCCACCCTGCGGTTATCGACGTGGTAGATCATAGTAGCTTTCCTTAGAGTATTTCCGGTCGTCGCTGTAGCGGCAGATCCGCTCCCAACACTTGATTAAACAGTTCTACCAGCACGTAAGCTGTCAACCCCCAGATCACATAACCCTGGTAATCATAGCGCGGCATATGCGCCACCGTGCCATCGAAACACAGCCGTTCGAGCACCACCTGCTGCTTGTCGAGCAAAAACGCCAACGGCACCCTGAACAAGCTTTCCAGCTCAGCTGGATTAGGCACCAGCTCTGCATCTGCCGAAATCACTCCCAGGTAGGGAGTCACGAGAAAACCATGTTGAGACACGACCTGACTCAACGAGCCGACAACCCGCACCGCAGCCGGTGGCAAACCGATCTCCTCATGTGATTCTCGTAACGCGGTGACCAAGACACTGACATCTTCAGGATCACGCTTACCTCCCGGAAAAGCGACCTCCCCCGCATGACTCGATAACCGACTAGCACGTCGCGTCAGCACGATTTCGGGACAGAGAGGATCATCGGTCAACACCACCAGCACCCCCGCCTCGGGCAGGTCCCGCAGTACCCGGCGCATCCGCTGAACGCGCACGCCCTGCTCGAGCCGATCAATAAGATCTGCATCCAGACAGCCAAATTGAGGTAAATTAACCATACGGAATCGACACCAACCCTTGATCAGGATGTGATTTTTCATACATCATAGCCCGAGCAGGCACCCGGATAGAAACTTAGCGCCTAATCCTTAGTCACTACAAGCCTCATAAGCAGGATATTACTACAATGAATTACTGCAGTCAGTGCGGCGCAGCCGTCCAACAGAAAATACCCGAAGGTGACAACCGACCGCGTTACGTCTGCAACCAGTGCGAGACCATTCATTACCAAAACCCCAGAATTATCGCTGGCTGCTTACCGATCTATCAGGACCAGGTACTGCTCTGCAAACGGGCGATAGAACCCGGCTACGGACTCTGGACCCTACCCGCCGGATTTATGGAAAATGGTGAAACCACCCGCGAAGGCGCGATACGTGAAACCCGTGAAGAAGCCTGCGCGACAGTCGACCTTAAAGAACTCTATACCATAACCAGCATCACCCCGATCAATCAGGTCCAGATGTTCTACCTCGCCGAGCTTGCACGACCCGAGTTTGCCGCCGGTGAAGAGACCCTGGAAGCCCAACTGTTTTATGAGCATGAAATACCCTGGGAGCAGATCGCCTTCAGAACGGTCACCAACGCGCTGAAGCTCTACTTTGAGGACAGAAAACAGGGGGTTTTCCCGCTCCGGCATATCGATTTCCACGGTAAAAAGAAACCTTTTAGTCCAACCGCAGCCTAACCCTGACAAATCGTCGTTCAGTAGGCGCCAGGGACACTCGAGAGTACATTGCCCCCCTTATCTGAGCACCGAATGACCAAATAAACATATAGTTAGCGCGACACATTTTCGATCTTTTTGCGCTCAAGCAAGGCGGCTAAACCCTTGTAAGAGCTTTACATAGCAACCGATCGAAGCGACAGGTCGATAACAGTCTGGACTTTGATAGCCGTTAGGAAAGATGACACTTATGCCAAGCACCGCTCTGAAAAACGCCAGCATCAACTGGTTGCCATCCCGATTTGGCCGCATTGACCTGCGGGATATTCTCAGCGCGGCCACGCACTCCAGAGACTTTAGCGACACCCGGTCTGACTACATCGCCCGTCGCCTGCGTTTTATGCTGGTAGTGTTCGCTGTGGCGATCAGCCTGTGGATCCCGGTCGACTTTATGACCCTGACCCCTGAGCACACCATCGCAATCGCATGGGCACGGCTAAGCCTGTCGGCAACGCTGATCGTATTTTGGCTGACCTCATTGCTCAGCAAAAAACCGGCGCTGACCTACAGCCTTCTGGCACTGACCCTTGCCGCAGTGATGGCCTTTTATGCCGCATCGTTAGTCATTATGAATAGCGGCACTGCCGAAGAGCCTCTTGCTGGCTACAACGCCATCCCTTTTTTAATGATTGCGATTACGGGCCTGTTTCCATTAACGCTCGCCATGAGCACCTTCAACATCGCTTTGATCGGCGCTTTTTTCATTGCCCAAGCGGCCTGGCTGGGAAATCTTAACAGCCTCGAAACCCTCAACGAGCTGTGGATTCTAGTGCTCATTAGTGGCTGCACGCTGTGGATCCAGACAGGCCAGCTACTGATGCTGTTAAAACTATACAGAGAGTCAACCCGCGATCCACTCACCGGCTTGATCAACCGCCGGGTGCTAATGAAACAACTAGACAACGAACGGCAAAACTTCGAGCAGCTGCAACAGCCTTTTTCAGTGCTGATGCTCGACCTGGATCGATTCAAACGCATCAATGACAACCACGGCCACCAGACCGGAGACGCTGTGCTCAAGATGACGGCAACTATCCTGACCCAATACGCTCGCCCTACGGACACGGTAGCGCGCTATGGAGGCGAGGAGTTCATGATCGTTCTGCCCGGATTCAGTGCCGAGCAAAGCCTGCCGCTGGCTGAGCAGATTCGCAGCGCCGTGGAGCAACAGAGCACCCCCTCCCCTCGAGGCGAAGCAATCCAGGTTACAACATCGATCGGCCTCACCGAATACCGATCGGGAGAAGCGCTAGAGGCCACCATCGAACGGGCCGACAACCTGCTCTATAAAGCGAAGCAGCAAGGTCGCAACCAAGTCTTAACATCGACAGATACGACCAACAACAGCGCCCAGCCATCGGGGTCTGATTCAGAAAACCAAGCCACAGCGATACTTAACGACACTCCAACAGCACAAGCTAACCAAAACAACGTAGCTATTAACCTTGTGGACAAATAGGCTCCATAGCTATTTGTCCTTCGCCCCGAAAATCTGCTGCAGTTGCGTGGAACTGCTTGATTTTCTGGGGCTCGCATCGATCTTCGACCAATATTGACATAGCAGGCTAGACAACAGCGGCCCTTTGAACCCAACTATCACTACCCCGCTATGCTAATGTTCATTTTGGGCTTATTTCAGAGCACGAACTCAACAAACCACGCGCAAAAAGCGATACCTAATATCGCTAAAACCACCGCTATCCAGCTGGAGCTGAACGAAAAGATGAAAAAATCACTGGCAACCTTAGCAGGTGTAATCGCTCTGACCCTGGCGGCAGGCGCAAGCGCGGCTGATTACGTCGAGAACTATGCAGAGATCGTCAAGGCCGCAGACTGGAAAACAATGACCACGCTCACCGTCAACATGGAAGAGTTTGAGTACGACACCGACCTGGAGTTCAAAGCAGGTCAGACCTATAAACTGGAAATTAAAAACTTGGGCGAGAAAAAGCACTACTTTACCGCGCCCGATTTTTTCAAAAACATCGCCACACGTAAAGCCCAGGTCAATGGCCAGGCAGAGATCAAAGCGCCCTACTTCGATGCGCTTGAAGTACTGCCCGGTGGCCAGCTAGACCTGTATTTTGTCGCCCACAACAAGGGCGAGTACGCGGTTTACTGCACCATCGATGACCACCGACAGGAAGGCATGGAAGAGATCATTATCATCAAGTAATAAGCCTCAGGCGTCAGCATCCGCTGGCGCTGTCCCGCCCCCTCTGCAGAGTCCGAGTACTTGCTAAGAAACATTCTTGGTCGACTGTTCAGCCTCGCTGCATTGCTGCTAACCACCTCCGTTGATGCCGCACAAACCATCCCCGTACCAAGGCTAACCACAGCCCCCATCATTGATGGCGACCTATCCGACTGGCCTGCAGACTGGCATAAGGTGGCGGTGGATGTTGCTATTGAGGATGACAATAAGAGCCGTACCGGGGCAAGCTACAGGGAGGTAGTTTGTGAATAGCATTTAACGAGGGTGATCGTGAATATATGCCCCCCCTCTCACTTAAGAGAAACGGGTTTGCGCACGACAGCATGGATGCAGGAGGTAGAGCAACACAGGAGCGGTTGCCGAGTAGATCCGGGTTAAGTCCGATGGCCTCTAGCCCCACCAGTGGACCCTGCACCTGCCAACGCCTGTGCTCAATAGCAAGTGCCCGCCCGCTGATCGGGACTGCTTTGGGCGGGTATTCCGACCTTCCCAGCCCACTCTTCCGTACTAATCCGCCGCTCGGACAATTTTTATGTGCAATATATTCACAATGCGTGCAAAATATTGTGCTTATTTCTATCCCCAAACAAAGCGAGAAAATAATGAAAAGACTGCTGATTGCAGCATCGCTGATGCTCTCCTCCACCCTGGCTATGGCGGCAGACACCGCGCTCTGGGAAAAATCAA
>SDWN01000103.1 GCA_004195305.1 Neptunomonas sp.
TTTTTTGGGGGTTTTATGCCTTGGAAAAAAACAATCTGAATTCTTGGTCCGCCTCTCAGTCTGCCGATCTATACGGTATTAAGGACTGGGGTGCCGGTTACTTTGAGTTGTCCGACCAGGGCGACGTGATGGTCAAAGTGCCTTTCAATGGCGTCGATGTGCATGTCTCCATTCCAGAAATATTGTCCGGTATCCGTCAGCGCGGGTTGCCGTTGCCGTTGCTGCTGCGGATCGAAAACCTGCTCGATGCGCAGATCCAGAAGCTCAATGAAGCCTTTGCCGGGGCGATCGAAAAACTGGGTTATCAGGGCCAGTATCGGGGTGTCTTTCCGATCAAGGTCAACCAGCAAGCGCAGGTGATCGAAGAGGTCGCCCAGTTTGGCGAGCGTTACCAGCACGGACTGGAAGCGGGCAGCAAAGCGGAGTTGATCGTGGCGCTGTCTGCGATCAAGGCCGACGGTCGGTTGATAATCTGCAACGGCTACAAGGATCAGGAGTTTATTGATCTGGGGCTGCGTGCCCAGCGTCTGGGTTATCGCTGTGTGTTTGTGATTGAAACGCCCACAGAACTGCCTATTATCATCGAGCGCAGCAACACCTTGGGTATTCGGCCGTTTCTTGGGGTAAGGGTCAAGCTCACCTCTAAGGTCAGCGGTCTGTGGAATAAGACCAGCGGTGATCGCAGTATCTTTGGCTTGACTACGAATCAGTTGGTCACCGCGATCGACACCCTTAAAGCCAATCACATGCTCGATTGCATGCAGCTGCTGCACTATCACCTGGGTTCGCAGATTCCCAATATTCGAGAGATCCGCAACGGCGCCATGGAGGCCTGTCGCTACTACACCGATCTGGTTAAAGAGGGTGCCCCGATGGGGTATTTGGACCTAGGTGGTGGGCTGGCGGTGGATTACACCGGTGCCAAAAACAACCAGGAGCATTCCAAGAACTACAGTCTTAATGAGTACTGTGACGATATCATCGAGGTGGTGGCCAGCATGCTCGATTCCCAGGAGATTGCCCATCCCTGTATCGTCACCGAGTCAGGGCGCTCCACGGTGGCCTACTCTTCGATCCTGCTGTTTAATATTCTTGATGTGACCCAGTTCGAACCGGCGGCATTGCCGGAGGCTCTGCCTGACGATGCCCATGAGTTGATCGTTAATCTGCGAGAAGTCGTAGATACGATCAACAGTAAAAATCTGCAGGAGTGCTACAACGACGTCGTCTACTACCGTGACGAGCTGGGTGAGTTGTTTAAGCGCGGGCAGATCGACCTGCGTCAGCGCTCGCTGTCCGAGAACCTGTTTTTGGAGGCGCTGCAGCTGATCAAGGCCGAGCTGCGCCTGTGCGAGCGGATCCCACCCGAGCTGGAAGGGCTGCGCGAGTATCTGGCTGATATCTACTATGGTAATTTCAGTGTGTTCCAGTCGCTACCGGATACCTGGGCGATCGATCAGGTGTTCCCCTTGATGCCGATCCATCGTAATTGCGAAGAGCCAACGCGTGAGGCGATCATCGCCGATATCACCTGTGACTGTGATGGCAAAATCGACTCTTTCATCGATGCCAACGGGGTGCGAAATACCCTGCCGTTACATCCGCTGAATGACGGTGAGGATTATGTGCTGGGGGCGTTTCTGGTCGGTGCCTACCAGGAAACTCTGGGGGACCTGCATAACTTGTTGGGCGATACCGCGGTTGCCAGTGTGCGAATCAATGCGGATGGCAGCTTTGATGTGATGAAGGAGCTCGAAGGCGATAGCATTGCCGACGTGCTCAGTTATGTCGAGTATCAACCGCAAGCGCTGCTGGAGAACTTCCGCTCCGTTGCCGAGCGCGCGGTACGTGAGGGCAAAATAAGCCCGGCCGAGCGACGCGAAGTGTTGCAGAGCTTTAGCGACAGTCTGCGCGGTTACACCTACTACGAACATTGATGGGTACTGTTTGAATCTGTTGCGCCTAGGAGGTTGACCGAGAATAGCGATCGTAGCGAGAGAGACGCATTTTGAGTCAGATTAATCGGTCATTTGCGAAGAATAGTGGTTCTATTTGACAAAAATGAGCGAGGAATCTGACCGAAATGCGGCTTTCGCAGTAGGTCTGTCTGTTCTCGGTCAGCCTCCTCGAGGCGTATCAAACCTTATTGCCCCCGATGGGGATGCGGAGAATTATCCATGTCTAAAGTGCTGATTATTGGTGCCGGAGGCGTCAGCGGCGTGGTTGTGCATAAGTGTGCCGCGCTGCCCGAAGTGTTTACTGAGATCGTGCTGGCGAGTCGTACCGAAGCCAAATGTAAGAAGATAGCGGCGCAACTGGATCGGCCTATTGAGACTGCGCGAGTTGATGCCGATAACGTGCCTGAGCTGGTGGCCTTGATCAGCCGGGTCAAGCCTGATCTGGTTATCAATGTGGCGCTGCCCTATCAGGATCTGACCATCATGGATGCTTGCCTGGAAACGGGCGTGCACTACATGGATACCGCCAACTATGAGCCCTTGGATAGTGCCAAGTTCGAATACAGCTGGCAGTGGGCGTACCAGGAAAAGTTCGAAAAAGCCGGTTTGATGGCGCTGCTGGGGTCCGGCTTCGACCCCGGTGCCACCAATGTATTTACCGCCTACATCGCCAAGCACTACTTTGATGAGATCCAGTATCTGGATATCATCGATGTCAACGGTGGTGACCATGGTTACCCCTTCGCGACTAACTTTAATCCAGAGATCAATATTCGCGAAGTCACTGCCGAGTGCCTGCACTGGCAAGAGGGCGCGTTTGTGACGACTCCGGCGATGTCGCTGAAGCAGTCATTTACCTGTCCCGACCAGGTCGGCACCTACAATATCTACCGGATGTACCACGAAGAGTTGGAGTCGTTGACCAAGCACTTCCCAACCCTTAAGCGGGCCCAGTTCTGGATGAGCTTCGGGGATAGTTATCTCAAGCACCTGGAAGTGCTGGGCAATGTCGGCATGACCGGGATCGAGCCAGTCGAGTATAACGGCCAGCAGATCGTACCGATCCAGTTCCTGGCCGCCTTATTGCCTGATCCTGGTTCGCTGGGGCCGCGTACCCAGGGCAAGACCTGCATCGGTTGTGTGGTGCGCGGCATTAAAGACGGCAAAGAGAAGACGGTTTATCTGTACAACAGCTGTGACCACCAGGCGTGTTATGCCGAAGTGCAGTCGCAGGCGATCTCCTACACCACCGGTGTACCGGCGATGATCGGTGCCAAGATGATGCTCGAAGGCACCTGGATGAAGCCGGGGGTATGGAACATGGAACAGCTCGATCCTGACCCCTTTATGGCGGATATGAACCGCTACGGTCTGCCGTGGCAGATAGTCGAAGAGCCGGGGTTCGATCTGGTTTAATACGTGGGCCTCGGTCAGCGCCGGGCTTCTCTCTACAGGATCTGTGCGAAGCCGTGGGCGCAGGGATGCGTCGCCGCGGCTCTACGCTGAAGTAACGAAACCATCATGCTGAAAAGTCACACCTTCAACACCTTTGATCCTACTCGGGTACCCTCGCCCTGCTTTGTGGTCGATCAGGCCGCCATCGAAGCCAATCTAAAAATCCTGCAGCATGTTCAGCAGGCCAGTGGTGCCAAGCTGTTGGCCGCCTTAAAGGCATTTTCCTGCTGGCAGCTGGGGCCGCTGACGGCACGCTATCTATCAGGGGTCTGTGCCAGCGGTTTGCACGAGGCGCAGTTGGGAAAAGAGCACTACGCCGATGCTGAAGGCGGAGGCGAGATCCATGTCTATTCGGCCGCCTATTCGGAGCCCGATCTGATCGAAATACTTAAGATCGCCCAGCATGTGGTGTTTAACTCGTTCAGCCAGTGGCAGCGGTTTCAACCGCTGATTCGGGCGGCCAAGGCGGCGCGCCCAGAACTTGCGTTCGGGCTGCGGATTAACCCGCAACACTCCGAGGGTGAGGTCGAGATTTATGATCCCTGTGCGCCGGGGTCGCGTCTGGGAATCCCGCTGGAACAGTTTCAGGGACAGGATTTGAGCGGCATCTCCGGCCTGCATTTCCATACCCTGTGTGAGCAGGATTTCGCCCCCTTAGCACGGACTCTGGACGTCGTGGAGCAAAAGTTTGGCCATCTGCTGGGGCAGATGCAGTGGGTCAATTTCGGCGGAGGCCATCATATCAGCGCCCCCGGCTACCGGGTCGATGCCCTGATCGAGCGGATTCAAGCGTTTGCTGCCAAATACGCCGTGCAGGTCTATCTGGAGCCGGGTGAGGCGGTGGCGATCCGCAGCGGGGTGCTGGTTGCTGAGGTGTTGGATGTCATCCGCACCGATCGTGATCAGGCGATTTTGGACACCTCGGCCACCTGTCATATGCCCGATACCCTGGAGATGCCGTACCGGGCTGAGATTTTCGGTGCCGCCGGCGCGGATCAAAAGCCGCATAGTTACCGGCTGGGCGGGATGACCTGTCTTGCCGGTGATGTGATCGGCGACTACAGTTTTGATACCCCCTTGCAGCCGGGGCAGCGGCTGATGTTCGACGATATGGCGCACTATACGATGGTTAAGACCAGTACCTTCAACGGCATTAAGCTGCCGTCGATCGCCCTTTGGGATTCGCGTACCGATGCCCTCAGAGTCGTTCGTAATTTTGGTTATCAGGATTTTCGCGATCGTCTCTGCTGAGCCGCTCGCGTCAGAGGTGGGATTTTATGGACAATCACGACGATATGTTTGATCAGTTGGTGGCACCCGGCTATCCGGTGTTCCTGGGCTCAGAGATCCGCCAGCCGACCCCGCAGCAGGCGCTGTTTCATGTGATCCCGGTGCCCTACGAGGACAGTGTCTCTTACGGCGGCGGCACCGGCGAGGGACCCAAGGCGATTTTGCAGGCTTCGTGGCAGCTTGAAACCTGGGATGGTCGCAGTAGCCCCTGTGAACAGGGGATCTACACCCATCTGCCGATCAATACCCATGGCGCGGCGCAGGGGGTGATTGAGCGG
>SDWN01000104.1 GCA_004195305.1 Neptunomonas sp.
CACCGTAGCAAGGTGAAGCCTGACAAACTGTGGAAGCGCGATGATCCGTTCTTCGCCAAGACCGTAGAGATGGCAAAAAAAGATGGCATTAACCTGGAATTGGACAACAAGGTGATCCGCGACGGAAAAAAAGTACGGGTCTACATGACCTCCGTCGCACCGGTCTTTGGCATAGGTGAGTTCAATGTCAAGCTGGGGGACGAGGTCACCGTAGTGGTCACCAACCTCGACAAGATCGAAGATGTAACCCACGGCTTCTGTATGATCAACCATGGGGTGCAGATGGAAATCGGACCGCAAGCAACTGCGTCAATCACCTTCATCGCCGACAAGCCTGGAGTCCAGTGGTACTACTGCAACTGGTTCTGTCACGCCCTGCACATGGAGATGCGCGGACGGATGCTGGTTGAGGCGTAGCCCTTAAGCACGCCAAGTAGCGGTCAGGCGATGTAGAATCGCCCTGACCGCAATACCGAGGGGAGCGGGTACTGCACTAATGCTGTCGTAAACGGCAGTTATTGGCAAAATGCCGAGGGCGCTTTTCTTTCTGGTACGCCTGATTTGTGGATCTTCTTCCTTGTGGTGATACTATCTTATTTAAAATCAATCTAGTTACTATCAATTACTGGGATATCCAGGTATGAAACGGCACCTGTTTGTTGTCGCGTTGATACTCGGTTGGGCAGGCTCGAGTCTCAGCCTTTACGCCCATGCACAGCAACTCAGCGTGAATTCGGCGCAATCCCTGCAGCAGGCCTTGGACAGCGCCAATCCGGCCGATCATTTGCTGCTCGAACCGGGGCTATATCGGGGTAACTTTCGCATCGACAAGGCGTTAACCCTCACCGGCCAGCCAGGGGTGATACTTGATGGCGGCGGGGTCCACAGCACCCTGACCCTGAATGCTGCAGACATCCGTATCGAACAACTCCAAATCAATAACTGGGGTGACAGTCTCACCGATCTCGATGCCGGCATCTTTGTGACCAAGCAGGCCCGGGGCGTGGTCATCCAACGCAACCGTTTCCAGGGCATTACCACAGGGATCTGGGTCGATGCCACGCCCAATGTCCAAATTCTTAATAACCAGATCGAGGGTGATCTCAACACACGTTCCCAGGATCGTGGCAATGGCATCCACCTGTTTAATGTCGGGGGCGCACTGGTCAAGGACAACGAGGTCTGGCATACCCGCGACGGCATCTATATCGACACCAGCAACGGCAACGAATTGAACGGCAACTACCTGCATGACCTGCGTTACGGGGTGCACTACATGTATTCCTATACCAATAAAGTGATCAACAACCACACCCGCAACACCCGCACCGGATACGCGTTGATGCAATCTAAATATCTGACGGTCAGTAACAATCGCTCCGAAGATGATCAGAACTACGGCATGCTAATAAACTTCATCACCCACTCGACGATTGACGCCAACCGGATAACCGGGGTACAGACCGGCCGCAATCCCCACCTGTTGAACAACGCCGGTCAGATCAAGGGAGCCGAAGGTAAAGCGTTGTTTATCTACAATTCAGTGTTTAACCGCATCACCAATAACCAGTTTAATGACAGCGACCTGGGCATTCATATGACGGCCGGTTCCGAAGACAATGTGATCTCCGGCAACAGCTTTATCCGCAATAAGGAGCAGGTTAAATACGTTTCCAATCGCAAACAGGAGTGGTCCGAAGCTGGCAGGGGGAACTACTGGAGCGATTATCTGGGCTGGGATATGAATGACGACGGTATCGGCGATACGTTTTACGAACCCAACGATGGCATCGACAAGCTACTGTGGAAATACCCGGCGGTCAAAGTGCTGCTTAACAGTCCGGCCGTCGAAATTCTGCGCTGGGTGCAGCGTCAATTCCCGGTGTTAAAATCGCCGGGAGTGGTCGATTCAGCCCCCCTGATGCACACACCTTTCTCACCCGCTGACCCACTCAACACGCAGTCCCAGCCATCGCCGGCCACCTTGTCAGTGAGTCTTATGCCCGAGGTACTGAGTCAACGATGAACATTGTAGAGCTTGAACAGGTCGAAAAACACTACCGGGGGGTCCATGCACTGAAGGGCTTGAACCTGGTTCTCAAACAGGGCGAAATTCTCGGTCTGTTCGGCCATAACGGAGCCGGTAAAACCACCACCATTAAACTTATTCTGGGTCTGATCGAATCCAGCCGTGGCAAGGTGAGCGTCTTCGGTGTAGACCCGACCCGGTCAGAAGCGCGCAACCAGCGCCGCCAGCTGGGGTTTCTGCAAGAGAACGTCAGTTTCTACGATCAGTTAACCGGACTTGAGGTACTTAACTATTTTGCCCGCCTCAAACAGATACCCAAGATGCAGTGTTTGGCGCTGCTGGATCAGGTCGGACTGCAACATGCCGAAAATCGGCGGGTGAAAACCTACTCCAAAGGGATGCGCCAGCGTCTGGGTTTGGCTCAGGCGCTACTCGGCGAACCTAAACTGCTGCTATTGGATGAACCCACGGTAGGGCTTGATCCGATCGCTACCCAGGATTTCTACCAGCGCTTGAAGCGTTTGCAGGAACAGGGGTGCACGGTGGTTCTTTGCTCCCATGTGCTGCCCGGGGTGGAGAAGTACATCGATCGCGCCCTGATCATGGGCCGCGGTGAGTTGCTAGCCGAAGGTAATCTGCACGACCTTCGTCAGCATGCGAACCTGCCGCTCAGCCTGCAACTGCAGGGGGATATTCAGCTACCAGAAGCACTGCACGCGTATTCTATGCCCCGCCACGCAGCGGCAAACAGGGCGGAGATAAACCTCCAGATCCCGCTACAGCAGAAAATGCCGGTCCTCAGGAGTCTGATGGCGCTGCCTGGGCTTGAGAACCTGGAGCTGCACCTGCCTACACTGGAAGACCTCTACACCCACTTTACCGGGACGATGCAACTCGCCCCCCAGGAACTGCTGGAGGCGCAACGCCGATGAATGCCATCTTCACAGTCGCTGCTAAAGAGTTCCGTGACGGTCTTCGCAACCGTTGGATCGTCGCCATCAGCATCATCTTCGCCATTCTGGCGATCGGCCTGGCCTACTTCGGCGCTGCAGCTGCAGGCCAGGTTGGCTTTACATCACTCTCCACCACCCTCGTCAGTCTGGCCAGTCTGGCGGTATTTATTATTCCGTTGATCGCACTGATGCTGGCCTACGACGGCGTTGTCGGCGAGGATGAAAACGGCACCCTGCTGCTGCTGCTAACCTACCCGCTGTCCCGCTGGCAACTGCTCATAGGCAAGATGACCGGGCACGGCGCCATTATGGCCTTTTCCACCCTGGTTGGTTTCGGTGCTGCGGCGGTGATTATGGGCAGTTTTTCCGACACCCGCTGGCCCGAACTGATCGCCGCCTTCGGCTTGTTTATCGTCTCGGCAGTGCTGCTGGGATGGGTCTTTATCGCCTTCGCCTACATCATCAGCGGCTCGGTGACCGAGAAGTCCAAAGCAGCTGGCATGGCGCTGATCGTCTGGTTCCTGTTTGTGTTGGTGTTCGATCTGGGTCTACTCGGCCTGCTGGTCAGCACTCAGGGTGATGTCGATGCAGAGCTATTACCCTATCTGCTACTGCTCAATCCAACTGATATTTTCCGGTTGATTACCATCAGCTATTTTGCCAGCGAACAGATTACCGGGTTGATGGCGATCACCCAGCATGTCCGATTTTCCACCACCACATTGCTCCTGGCACTGCTGGTCTGGCTGGCGGTGCCGATGGCAATCGCGCTGCTGATTTTTAACCGGAGAAGCCTATGACCGCAATTAAGACTGCTTTTCAGTTCACACGGATACTGTTAACCGCGCTGTTACTATCCGCTTGCAGCGAAGACAGCGCGCCAACTCTGGCGGCCCAGCAGGCCGCTGCGATCGAAAGCGGTGATGAGTGTCACCTGTGCGGGATGATTATCGGCAATTTCCCCGGCCCCAAAGGGCAGCTGTTTGAACGTGGCCAGGGCCGGGTGATGAAGTTCTGCTCCACCCGCGACCTGTTCGCCTACCTGCTCGACCCCGAGCACCAGCACAATATCCAAAGTGTCTTCGTCCACGACATGGCGATCTCCCCCTGGGACCATCCAGATGACAAAACCTATATTGACGCCCGCACAGCCTGGTATGTGGTCGGCAGCAGCCGTAAAGGTGCGATGGGGCCAACCCTGGCCAGCTTCTCCGATAAAGCACACGCCGATGCCTATGCCGCAGAGTACGGCGGTCAACTGTATCCATTCGAGCAACTCAACCTTACCCTGTTATCGCAGATGCGTTTTTAACCACCGCGGCCGCCTGCCATTAGTACGGAGTCTGAGAGGTAAAGACTGCCCAAGGCGGCTGAATACGCCCGCAGCACAAAATGATCAATAGCGATGAGATAAGGATGGGGGGCGAATGGTGCCTCTACCTAAACAAACGCCTCTGTCCGCCGAGCCCTAGCGCAAGGAATCTTACTTGAAATTACTCAGCCTTAAAAAGCAGCTATGCCATGGTGCAGCCGTTTCTGTCCTGGCGCTCTGCTCAAGCGCAATGGCCGATTCATCCGGGCATCAGCATGGCGCGATGCCAATGCCCGCCATACCCATGCATTCCATGCCGATGGATATGGATGAGGCACTGCATCGCCACCCGAGCCATGCCCAGGCCTCCGATGCAGTCAATGCCACCGGTGTCATCCGCGAGGTAATGATCGACTCCCGGCAATTAAAAATACTCCACGATCCCATCGATGGCTGGGATATGGGCAGGATGCAGATGAAATTCCAGCTGGATCCAAGCATCGATATCAGCGACCTTAACGCTGGCCAAAAGATCCGATTTTTGCTTCGTCAGCAAGGGATCGGGAAATTTTTGATCATTGAGATAACCCATTAACCTGACTCGATCGACGAGCGCGCTGACGTTCTGCCATCATTTAAATTCAGCGCTGATTGACAACCAGCAGCGCGCCGGCACCGATAAAG
>SDWN01000106.1 GCA_004195305.1 Neptunomonas sp.
AGATGTGTATAAGAGACAGGATCCAATCACCGCCAACACTAAAATGCCCAGTGCAAAATAGGCCAGCTCATAGATAAACCAGCCTTTACCCAGCAGCCGCTTAAAGAAACTACGATACGTATAACTTTGCGTTAACCGCGCCAACTCAAAACTGATCATACAGATCAGGCTGAAAGCGGCCGTGGCGACCAATATACCCAGCAACCCGCCCAACGGTCCGGAAGAGAGAAAGAACTCAACCAACTCGCGGCCGGTGGCATAGCCACCACCAATCAACACGGATTGCAGAATAAAACCGGGTAATACAACCCGTTTAAAGAAAGTAGCGTTCATCGTCATTACCTTTTATTTTTATTTTACTTTGCACCTTTTACGCTGAATTGAGACTTCAGCCGCTTTACGCTGAAGACCTGTCTTCAGCACTTACACCGAGGAAAACCTTCAGGCCTTGAGTGCCTGAAAAGCTTTGAATAATTGAAACCATATTTCGCCCGGCACGCCTTGTCCGACGGTCTGACCGTCGATAGAGATCACCGGCTTGAGTTCTTCCATCGAATTGGTGACCCAAACCTCGTCGGCGTCTTTCAGCATGACGATATTCGGGGCCTCTTCTCGAACGTCCATTCCCAAATCTCGGGCGATATCGATCACTAACACGCGGGTGATACCTGGCAGAATATTGTCGATCGGCGGGGTAAAGATAACCCCACCTTTTGCCATAAACAGATTACTACTGGGCGCTTCAACCACACGGCCATCGCGGACCAGCAGAGCCTCATCATTGGCGACACCGTCAACATAAAGCTGCCGGTAGGCCAAAACGTTACCCATAAGACTGGTGGATTTAACATTACAGCGCTGCCAACGCAGATCATCCTGTACGTGGGCTGCACAGCCAAGGTGATTCTCATCAACGGGCGGAGAGAACGGGATAGAAAAGATCAGTACGGTAGGAGGCACCTCAACCGGGAAGCGATGCTTGCGGGTCTGTTCATCGCCACGCGTAACCTGAATATAGAGTAGCTGTGCCGCTTCATTATCAAGTAAAACGGGTGCTGCAATCCCCGGCCAATCGGCCTGCGTATAAGGAGATTCGATGCCGATGGATTGAAGGCCGTCCATTAACCGTCGATAGTGTTTGTCACCGGCGAGCATGCGGCCAGCGTATACAGGAATCACTTCGTAGATGCTGTCTCCGAGCAAAAACCCTCGATCGAAGGGTGAGATAGAGACCTGATCAATCGTCATGTAGCTGCCATTAAAAAAAGCAGGGATATTGTTATTCTTGTAAGTCACAAGCGATCTCCATGTAAGCTATCTAAGCTCCTGATACTATGCAAACCACAACGGATCAACAAACGAGTTCTGGTCAACACATCATGACAAACAGTCATACTAAAGGACGTTACCAACGGCTCCCGGCTCAGCAATCGGTCCGGGTGTTTGAGGCTGCGGCACGGCATTTGAGCTTTACTCAAGCAGGCCTTGAGCTGGCGATGACCCAGAGCGGTGTTAGCAAGCAGATCAAAGGACTGGAAGCCTTCCTTGGCGTTTCACTTTTTACCCGAAAAGGGCAGAAAATCAGTTTGACCGATGCCGGTCGGTTATTTCACGCCAGCTGCGTACAAGCACTCGACTGCCTGCAACTGGCCGTCGATGAAGTGCAGGGAGAGGCTGGCCGCTTGCGTTTGCAAGCCCCTCCCACCTTTGCAGCACGCTGGTTGATTCCCCGAATGGAACGACTACAGCAGAGTCATCCAAAGCTAGAATTGCATATCGAAACGACCTGGCTAAGAACCATCCGTGATCGTATTCAGGTGGAAGGTAGCGAACTGGTGATCCATGCCTGCATCAACTACCCCTTTGATGATTTGCATTCAGAACTGCTGCGACGGGAATCTCTTTTTGTGTTGGTATCGCCTGACTACATGGCCCGCCATGGTCAAATCACCGGCCCGGACGACCTGCAAGGCAAAGCTCTGATCCATACCCGGCTCGATGGCCATATCCACTGGGAAGCATGGGCTCGAACCGTGCAGGCGGAGGGGCTGGATACGAGCCAGGGTTATGAGTTCGAGACCCTGGACATGGCGCTGTCTGCTGCAGAAAATGGTATAGGCATTGTGGTTTGCGATCTGATCTACGCACTGGATGCACTGGAAAGCGGTCGCTTGGTCATTCCATTCAAGATGCCGCTGATCGTCGGCCTGCGTTATCTGCTGCTGAGCCAGCCCAGCAGCAGCTATCAAAGCCTGCAGGGAAATTACCGCAGCTGGTTAAAACAACAGATCGTTCTTGACCATCAAAGAATGGAACGACTGCTTATCCGCCTGGGTTTTGATCCCCATGACCGCAAAGACGTGATGTAAAGGGTCGATCACATCCCGGCAGTCACAATGTCAGTTACAGCTCTCTGATCGACCCCGCCATTGGAGTTTTTATTCCATAGGAAAAACTGCGGTTGCGCTTCGAGGATTCTGGCGTGATACGGAAATCTCGCGCGATTGTGTATTGCTGCAGTGGGGGCGTAACGGTCACCATAGATGCCCTGGCATTGACGATGCTCGGCCATCCAGACATCAGGGATGATGATGGCTCTATGTACGAGAGGGCCAACGCCCCATCTCTACCTCTGGTATGTGGTACCAACCCTTGACGCTGTTTAGCAGTTTTTAAGCCTGCCAATCTCAGAATCCATTAGACTCCAAGTAGGGCTGAAGGATTCAACTGACACTGACTGCATTTATTCCTTGAGGAACAACGATGAACACATTTTTAGTCGGTATGGGGTTATTTTTTAGCATTCATTTCATTTCAATTATTAACGATCCATGGCGAAACAGGATGGCCTCACGACTGGGCGAGCTGCCTTGGAAAGCCTTTTACGGGCTGGTCGCTTTAGTGGGTTTGTATCTGCTGGTAAAGGGGTATGGTGAAGCCCGCCCTATTGCCGAGCTGGTTTACATTCCTCCTGGCTGGACGAGCCATCTAGCGGCGCTGCTGATGCTGCCGGTTTTTCCGCTGCTTATTGCGACCTACCTTCCAGGGCGCATTAATGGGTGGGTAAGACACCCGATGTTAGTGGCGACAAAATTCTGGGCCGTGGCTCACCTGCTAACCAATGGCCGTACGATCGATCTACTACTGTTTGGCAGCTTCCTGCTCTGGGCAATCTTGGTTCGCATCTCATATATTCGCCGGAATATCCGCCCGGTTTACGGTCTCCCTAAGAATGCTATCAATGATTGGCTTGCAGTCATCCTAGGCTTAGGGCTCTACGCCATGTTTATTAAATCTTGGCATGGTTTGTTGATTGGGGTTTATCCTCTGGGTTAATAAAGGCTATGTCCCAATTAGTTGTTGCGGTGTGATTGGAGGCAGGATCACTGGAATTGGAATGACAGGAAAGTGCTATAGCCACCACTCAAGCAGTATAAACGGGGTAGATAAAACGCAGACTTAGCCCCGCCATCCAAAGAAAGCGGATGTTCCGCCCTCAAAACCAGCCAGGGCAAGCCGCACTGGTGGCAACAACTAATTGGGACATAGTCAATAAAAAGGCCCCAAGAATAATCTTGAGGCCTTCGGTAATACAGAATTTGGTGGGGCTACCTTAGCCGGCGATACCGACAAAACTATAAGCACTCTTGGTGGGCTTGTCACCGGTCATATTTTTATCATCGAGGGACTTGTCTCGCACAGAAGAACCGGCGCGCTCCTGACGGATGCTAGGCTTCTGGCCGTCTGCTGATTGTTCAGTATGTGATTGGAAACCTTTAACACTCATCTCGATACCCTCTTTTATTCGTCTGCTTCGTTGCTAGAAAACAATATATCAGCAAACAGCTAGAATTAAATGGAATATAATCTACTATGTTAATTCCAAAAACGCATAAGAAGTAACTGAAGGCACCTCCAACCAACCCACGCCTGACTAAAGCCTCATTATTTCAAACGTTTGCTCACCAGCCCAAGCAACGATCTCATCCGAGCTTTGGCTGATCACCGCTAAACTAGCCCGCTCGGGCAACAGGTATGTTTCTCGAACGCGAACCAGGTCAGTGCAGCTGACGGCCAATATTCGCTCCCTGAAGCCTTTTCTCTGCTCGGTGGTCCGACCATACAGGCCGTTATGGAATACCTGTTTGGCATCGTTGTCGGGGGATACCGGTTTATCCATGTAACTGATCACGGCTAAGATCGCATCATTGAGCTGGTTCCGGGTCAGCTTTTTGCTGTCGAGCCAAGCGCAAACGCCACCGAAATCTTCCAGAGTACCGACCGACCGGGGGTCTCGGTAGGAGCACATACGAAACGCGCCTATGTTGGAGTCCTGACTGCAACCGCTGCCATAGGCGCCACCGCGCTCACGCACCACGGGATGAAGGTATTCGTGTCGTACCAACTCCCCCAGCACATGCAACGCCGCTGCGTCGGGGTGGTCGATGGCCACGGTAGGAAAAGCGATGGCGCAGAAGTTAACCTGAGTATCGGTGGTCCAAACCTGCCGCACTTGCTGCGACACGGGCGGCAGTTGCAGCGGTCTGAATTCACCAAAACCCACGGCGTCAAAACCCTGCCAGATATCCACCAGATCTTGACGCTGCTGCGCCAGGCTGGCTTTTTCCCCTACCCACAGGAACTGCTTGGGCGCGGCCAATAACCGGCGATGAATGCAACGAAGTTTCTCCGCGATGGCCTCCATCATCGGCCCCTCGTCGGTAGTGCCGCGAAGCCGGTCGTCCAGCACCCGCATTGATTGAATGCCCCGCAAACCACTGAGCCGGTGAGTCAAGGTCGCCGCCGGACTGAAGCCACTGGAGGCGGTGCGTTTGGCCAGGATATGACCGCTATCCATCACATAGGCATCAGCCGCCAACCTCTTCTGCGCCACGATATCGCGCTGTCTCTTATACACATCT
>SDWN01000574.1 GCA_004195305.1 Neptunomonas sp.
TTTTAACACCGCATCGCGAAACTGTTGTCGAGCCTGCTTTTTCTTGGCGCTCATATAAACCTCATAAAGATGGTCAACGTCTTGATCAGTTTACCCCTATCGGGGGCAAACGGTTTCGATTGCAACGACTACCTATAGCAAATCGGAACGAAAGGGTCACGGGTTATTCATTGCAGTCCAGGTATACAGCTACGCGGCTAATTTGGGCAAAGGTCCCAAGCGGCCCCTCTCTGGACACTATAAACCTGGTGGACAAACAGGTTCCATAGCTATTTATCCATCGCCCCTAAAATCTCCCATAGTTGCCTTTAACTTCTTTATTTTCAGGGACTCGCATGGGTCTTCGACCCATGTTGACGCATCCTTGCGCCTCCTATTAACCCGCCGGATTAATGGCTAATACTACCGATGTCGATAGTCGATTAAAGGATAGGCGGCATAATGGCAATACTGGCGGGTGCCAGCCAAGCCCAGTGTGCATGCTGAAGAGAGAAAGATTGGGCCATTTGAGGGATAGAGCCCGCGTTGACGCAACAGACAGGTTGCTACAACGCGGGCTATTAACAGCAGAACGATTAAGTACCCGACTCTGATTTGGGTCCGTCTGAGAAAATTACATCGTCTTCAGGCGCGTGTTTGCCCAGCAAGCGTGGTCTTTCGATGAGAAAATAGAGCACCAAACCGATGACCACAGCAAAGATAGTGGACTTGGGATCCGGCATCGCCAGCGTCACGGCCACAATACCGGCCACTCCGCGTTCGACGGAGTTTTTCAACTGCTCCATGCCCACCATGATGCAAATATACGCCGTCAGGAACAGGGTTAGCGAAAGCGCAATGGGCAGGATGGGTTTGAACAGGGTGATCAGCGGCAGGGCAAACAGCGCTATCAGGCCCGTAATCCAGAATGTACCGCCGCCACTGTAAATGGACTCCATCGAACGACGGCCAATGGCATAGCGTTCAGCAACGGTGGCATGGGCTGCGGTCCACAACGGCCCGGCCAGACCGGGCCAGGGCGCGAAAAAGGCATGCACAGCATTACGAATAGCGGTAACCAGGTGCACCCGGTCAATATCGGTATCGATTTTTTCGTCATCACGCAAGTGATCAATACGTTTCACCAGAGTGAAACCGATAACGATGTCGCCAAAGGCAATCACGTAAGCGATGATGGCCGTCGGAATGGCCAGCAGGAACATTTCCCAGCCAGGGAAACCCACGGAGAAGGCCAGGTACTCACCCATCAGCGCGAAGTCGGGTTTGGTGATGCCCCATTCGATCTCAGGCAGTGGGTACTCACCCGTACTCCAGCCGACAATCATAGCAATCACGATGCCAGGCACCATGCCAAAAGTGGCGACTTTACGCGCGATGATGCTGGTTTGGGTGACGTTTTTGAATGATAGGGAAAACAACAGGTAGGCTGATACTATGCCGCCGATAATCAGCGAGATCGGTGTGCTATCGACGCGCCCCCCCAATTTCAGCTCACCCATCAGCGCCGCCATACCGGCACCGATAATAATGCCGGCCTTCAACGAATTGGGAATAATCTCCACCAGTTTCGTGCCGAGCCGGGTCACGCCGAGAATAAAAAATATCACTGCCACTTCGATCTGCAGTGCAAAGAGCGCCTTGATCGCTTCCGGTCCGGGCTCAAAGCCATTCAGGTAAAGCAACACGACCGGCAGGGCCGGGGTGATCCAGCCAGGCACCAGAGGCACCCCCAGCAGCGCCGGCAGGGTATAGAGCACACCCGCAATAAAGCAAAATGCCAGCGCCGCTTCGTAAGGCATACCCAGATAGGTTTCCAGCAAGGGGATCGCCGCCAGGCCAACCACAAACATGATGATCCCCTGGATCATCTCCGGGGTCTCCCAGCGGTAGTGGACAAATGGGAGTCTTATCTGAAATGGTCCAAGCGGCCAGTATGGCTGCTCAGCTCCGTGTTCTCTTTTATATAACTGCAAAGGTTCAGTCCTCGGTCAGCGATGATTGGATAAACACCGAACAAACCTGTGGCTGCAATCATCCAGGTTGTTACCAGTATTTGATAAAGCACACGCGGTGCGTGAACAATATAAAACCTCAACGTCAGCAAATTATTACTCAACTATTACGAATTGTTGCTACAGGATTTGGCCGTTTCTGATACAGAGAGAGACCGCTGAGACAAAGAGCTTTCCGCAGAGGATAGTCCGTCGCAGACACCTATAAGAATGCGCGTATCACCCGTGCAGTGTAGAAGCGCGTTGAGCCCGGCAAGAAATAACCTGTAGCACTAATGGCAGGTGGTCTGGGGAGTGGTCTGGGGAGTGGTCTGGGATAGAAAGCCTGGTGTGCCGACTGCGATCACGCCACCAGCGAGCAGCTTGACAGAGAATTCAAAACAGATCTTGAACACCGACCTTCCGGCAAGCTTGACTTGCCAACGATCTGGTCATGGCGCTTGCGGCAATGACCTACAACACCCAGCGCTGGATAGGGCTCCGCGGCCTGATGGGCGACGCTACCCCAGCTCAGCAAGCACCGCCCTGAGTTCGACGCCTTTAGCGATGTTTCCGGAGCAACATAACCGCACGGAGCATAGACTGCTGCTGACCGAGTGGCTTTGCGCGAATGCTCAAGAGCCCGGTCGAGCTGCAACCAAAAAGCCAGCATTGGATTGAGGTGAGCCAACCCTAAACAGGTACAGAGACGTCATTCCTGCTGCCTAAGCTTGCTTGCATTGGGATTAAGAA
Organism: Neptunomonas sp.; assembly: GCA_004195305.1. Taxonomy (GTDB): domain Bacteria; phylum Pseudomonadota; class Gammaproteobacteria; order Pseudomonadales; family Balneatricaceae; genus Motiliproteus. The sequence goes on from SDWN01000574.1 coordinate 2,745, forward strand.
GGAACTCATCCAGTGCTTTTTCCAAACGCCCCTGCAGCTCTATAGCCTGCAATTGCGTCAGCCGCAGAGGGTCGGGGATATTGGCGATCAACGCTGTTAACGAACTAAAGCGGCTGCGTTCGCGCTGCGACCAGCGTGACAACAGAACGCTCAGTTCATGGTCTGAGTCCGTCACACCGGAAATATTCTCTGAGGTGCAGAAATTCAGCTGAGCAAGACTTTCTAATTGGCCCTTAAGTTGCTGCTGTAACCGGCGCACGCGACGAACCCACAACTGATGACCTACGGCCAGCAGCAGAAGATTGACCAACAGGGTCAGCACTACAACTTCACCCATCATCAGAAAAAAACCACTGATCTGCGCCTGCCGGCTGCTGGTATGAATAGAGTATAAACTCTCTTGCAGGGCCTGCTGCATACCGTAATAAGCATAAAGCAAGACCCCACCTACGATCAGCAGCTCGATCGCGATGAGCAGCAACCAGAACCGGCCTTGCAGGTTGGCATCAATAAACTTCTTCCGTCTTGGGTGGCGTGCTGGCATCGTTCGGTCCTAGAGCCGGAGTTAATCCGGACTTAAAGCTGGTGACATTGATAACAGAGGGCGGAGGTATCATTAAGGGTGACCAGCTCGCCATGGGTTTCGCTATAACCAAGATGACAAGAGACACAACTTATTAAGCCGTTTGGCAAAACAATATTCTCGTGCAGCTGGCTGATCGGACGATAGCCGCCGTATGAAGATGCGCTCTCATAAGAGCCACCCACCGGATGGTTGGCGCCCCGATGACGCACATTCCCCTGCCCATCGACACTGACAGGAAACTCCTGGCCGGCCTCACCTTCCTCTATATGGCAACTCATGCATTCAATAGAATAGGGGTCTTGCAACACCCCACTAGCGCCCAGATGCCCAGATATGATGGTCGACGTACCCCCATCGACCATACTGGCAAAAAATGTCTGCGGATGGCAGGATTCACAGAATGGAGCACCCGCATTTTCGGCGCGCAACGCCCCATGAATCTGACTATGTACCAGATGACAGCTGCTACAGGTCACATCACCCTTCCAGTCCAACGGTAACGTTGCGGGCACGGCCATCGACGGGGTAACACCACTAGGGTGGCTGGCAATTAGCGCACCGGCATGGCAGTCAGCACAAAGCAGCTCTTGGGAAGCAAGCAAAGCAGGATCTGCTGTAATATCGACACTACTACTCCAGAGGTGACAGCTGTTACACGCGGCACTCTCCATCGTTTGTGTTGGCACCAGCATACTGTACGCCGATAAAACACTGAGCAGACTCACCAACACGGTCGCGCCAAGCAACTTCGATACGATTTTAATGTGCATCGATAACCCCCTGTGCAGCCGTTGCTTTTAACTGAACCAGACGCTCCTGCAAGCTGCGCCCTCCCCCATCGCCAGAACTCTTAACAGGATCAAACTGCAGCTGGGCAAGCTGATCGATCACCTGACGGCAATCATTGACCAACTGTTTTTCGTGAGCGGACAAGCGCTGGACCGTGCTCAACAGGCACTCACTCTCCTCCTGAAAATGATCACCAGACCTGATTCCCAAGAGTGGAGTAGTGTCACGCTTGATCGCTGCCTCAAGGTTTCGGGAGAAGCGAAACAGGGGACCGACGGCCCTATGGGTAATAAGCAGACAACTAAGCCAGAGCATAATCGCGGTGACAAGAAGTATAGCGGCTCCGGCCAGCCACATTATCCAAAACAGATCGATACCGGCTCGGAACAGATGATTGCTGGCTTGGCGATAACTGAGCAGAGGGACATCAGTCAGCCAGAGAATGAAAACAAAACTACAGCACAAGATCGCAACAAACCCTATCGCATTCTTGCCGACCAACTTAAGCTGATCGAGTAATAGTCCATCGGACATAGTGAGTCCCTTCACATGTAAAAAGCAGGTTAATATAACAATAATCCAACCGAAGGTATATCCATACCCTCTATAACCACAGGGGTATTAAAACACATCTCCCCGCCCATTGCCGCACCGCAACAAAAACACTGCCAGCAAACCTGGCAATCACCACAAGGCCTGGGAAGCTACAAACAAGTCCGGCGCGCGCTCTGCGGGCCGCCTGACCCACAACAGCCGCCCTACGGGCAGCTATGGCTATGTAAATCGGCTATCCTGCCGATTTATCTTCGTAAATGAACGATAAATCTGA
>SDWN01000576.1 GCA_004195305.1 Neptunomonas sp.
AGATGTGTATAAGAGACAGTCACAGCACCTCAAATTCATCCACAGCTTGCAGGATACCCCGTAGTGCAACTCTCCCAACGCGGCAAAGGCCTTGTTATCACCCTCTCTGGCGTCGCCCTGCTGATACCCGATGCTTTGGCACTGCGGTTGTCCGGCCTGGAAAGCTGGAACGCGGTATTCTGGCGCAGCCTGCTCGCCAGCATGGTTATACTGATCTGGCTGCTCCTGTCACGTCGCCAGCAACACCCGCTCACTATGCTAAAGATGAGCGTAACCAGCTGGGTTCTGGCCGCCATCATCGCCGTAGCCAGCATCGGTTTTGTACTCAGTCTGATGTACACCAGTGTCGCCAACACCCTGATCATTCTGGCACTGGCACCGATGTTTTCAGCCTTCTACGATCGTCTCTTTCGCCAGCAACAGCTGCCTCTGCGAACCTGGCTGGCGATTCTGTGCTGCCTGTTCGGCGTGGGCATATTGGTCAGTGACAATTTTGGCAACGGTAGCCAGACCGGAAATCTTCTGGCCCTGATGACAGCAATATTGATGGGGATAGAGTTCTCGTTGCTGGCCACCGTACCCCAACAGCAGATCTGGCCTGCCCTGGGGCTCGGCTACATCGGCGCAACCCTGTTCGGGCTGCTATGCGCCATGCTGACCGCGGCATCCCTGTCTCTCGCTAACGCCAACCTGCTAGCCGTCGCAGCCATGGGACTGGTGATCATACCTTTTGCCTTTATGTTGATCAGCCAGGGACCGCGCTACCTGCCTGCACCGGAAGTCGCGATGCTGATGATGCTAGAGACTGTCTGCGCGCCCTTTCTGGTCTGGTGGGTGCTCGACGAAGATCCCGGCCAGTACGCACTACTTGGCGGCGCGATAGTGATCAGCACCCTGGTCTTGCATTCGATTCTCGACCTGGTTCAGGAGCGCCGTAGCCAGGCATCAGCCAGGACTGATACCCTGGCATCAGAATAGCGAGGCTCGGCGCATCTCAACGCCGAATCAACTAGCCGACAGATTGTCTAGCAACACAACAGGCTCCGGGCAGCGGCGTCCGGGCCAACCGTTGCCATAATTCTGGATCGCCAACCCGGTCGATCCCCAGCTCCTGCTGCACATAGGCATTGTCGCCATTAGCCAAACGGTACTCCAGATACACGAACCAGCAGCGCCAGTGCCGCCCTGCCCGGTTCTGCCGTTTGCCGTGCGCCCACCACACATAGACTGGGCAGCCGCTGGCGTGAATAAGATGCCGTGCAGGCGGAAGCCGCGGCGGCTGATCTGGCTCAGCAGCAGGCGGGTGTTGCAGTTGAATCGAAACAGGCAGTGTCATCACAGGTTCTCATAATCTGAGAACTGACGTATAACCAATGCAAAGAAGAAACGAGGGACACCTGTTGGGTTGTCGGTTTCGACCACATCGCCGGCTCGATTTATTACGGGCCGGTAACCACCTTGCCCAGGTCGGCAGGTTGGCGAGGACGTCAGTCCTTCTCTTGATGTTATTAACGCTTGTTAATCTAACGGCCGCAGGCCGCGCTGTCAAATGCGGGCACTTAACGGGTCTGAACCTGGGTGAGCAACAGGATCAGTATGATGCCTTTTTTCCGACCCGCATTGGCGACCATAAATACAACCTGCAACAAAATCCGTAGGAGACTTTATAGCGCCCTTGCTCTGAACTAACCCGAATAGCCCAGAATATCCCAGTGGGTCGTCTCCAGAATCTCTTTACGCACGCTTTCGCGCAGCGAACTGTCAAAAACGTCGATGGGGTTATAGTCGTCGGTCAATATCATTGCAGGGGTCGTCACTGGAAACTCAAACCGTTTACCGATATTCGCCAACACCTCCTGACGCGCATAGTGGCTGATATCGACGCCCTCCAGCCGAGTCAGATCAGCGCTACGTTCGCCCCCCTGGTATGCGATTAAGGCCAGATTGCCATTGCCCCCGGTCTTATCCAGATCCACCGTCGGATAGATCTGTATCTGGTCAAAGACTTGCTGCAGGGTCTTGACCACCGAGGCGGTCATATAGGTGCTTACCCGCAGATCACCGACCAGATTGACGGTCAGGATGCCGTCCTCAGCCAAGCGCTCCCGGACCAGGGTTAAAGCTTCCAGGCTCAGCAGATGTCCCGGGGTGGTATCACCGTTGAACACATCCAACACCACCAGATCGTAGCGATCAGTGCTGTTTTGTAAAAAATAACGCGCATCCTGTGCCACTTTCTTACCGCTGATATTGACCTTGAAATAACGCGCGGCAAAATCGAACACCGCCGCATCGATATCCACCACATCGGTAGTAATACCGCGCTGTTCCAGCCAACGCGGCACGATTCCGGCACCCAAACCGATCACCAGCGCGGTATCGATCTGTGGTTTAAGCGCATACGGCAACAGGGTGAGAAAATAAGGGTAGGCGTAGATCGACTGACCGTCGCTCATATCCACCCCTCCCTGAATCAGACCATCGATCATCATCTCGCGGATGTACTTGTCTTGATATTGATAGTCGACCACCTTCAGGTTGCCGTAATGGCTATCGTGATTGGCCACCAGTGTCACCCGGGTGCCGTCCTCAGCGATCACCGACGGCATTTCACCACTCTGCACCGAAGGCAGAAAAAACACCCCTATCACTAAGGGTGCCACCCACCAGAGGCGACGCCAGATCAGAAAGTAACTCAGCCCAAGCACGCAAAGCAGCACCCCGGTCAGATGAAAGATGCTGTTCACCCCCATATAGGCGATCAACACAAACCCAGTCAGCACCGTGCCGATCACCGAACCCAGCGTTGACAGGGCATAGAGACCACCCACCGTGGCACCAATATTGTCCATCTCAGTTGCCGCCAGCTTGACCAGAAAAGGCGACACACAGCCCAACAGGAACAGCGAGGGACCGAACAAAATCGACGCACTCACGAAAGCGCCCATCCGGATCCCCATCGGCACACAGAGCTCCAGCACCACCAGCTTATACTGCGGAATCAGTAATACCGCCACCCCCGACAGCAGGATAATAGCGAACAGATACCCAGCCTTGGGGTGCCGGTCTGCCAACTGACCGCCGATCACGTAGCCCAGTGCCAGAGCGATCAGCGCCACGGTGATCAGCGAGGTCCAGACAAACAGGCTAACCCCAAAAAAGGGACCTATCATCCGTGATCCGAGCACCTCGATCACCATCACCAGACCACCACAGACCAGCGCGGTGAACATCAGATACAGCAGCATCCACCGCGATTGGGCCAGAGTGCCCCGGACGGGTTCGCCGGTTTTATCCATCAATTGATCATCCATTACAACATCTTTCATTAAGACATCATCCATTACGATTTCATCCTTAATCAGCCCCGGGAACAGCCCCGGGAACAGCCCCGAACTTGTCCTTGCTATTAACCTGATGGACAAATAGGTTCCATTCCTATTTTGTCCATCGCCCCTGCTCTTACCTACAAAAAAGGCTACCGCAGTTGCAAGGAACTGCTTCATTTTCAGGGACTCGCAAGGGGCTTCGACCCATGTTGAGGCATCCTTGCGTCACCTATTAATCCGCCGAGTGAATAGTTACATCGGTGCCGCCTCGGCATCCTCCGCCAGAGCCCGACTCAGCGCGGCCTCACGGGCAGCCCGATAGGGATTATCCGAGTCCAGCAACGCCTTGCCTTTACGGGTCGGGAACTCGACATCCAGATCCACCACCGAACCATCACGACAGACGTTGATCACCGTATCCATGGTCGCGGCCATCAGTGAGTACTTATCGTCTGGCGCGGCGATCAGCGTCTGCAGCCCCAGATCACTCATAAAGCCAAGACTGGTCTGGGTATTCTCGGCGTCGAGCTTGTTGAACGCCTCGTCGAACATACTCAGGCTTATTCCGCCCTGTGGCGAGCCATCCGCTGCCTGCTTGATCCGGTAGGTCGCACCCAGGCCAGCCGCGATGGCTACGTAGAACGGTACCTGATGCTCGCCGCCCGAGCCGGTCTTGATCCGCTGGCTCAGGTTGGTCTTGATGTTGCCCTGCAGGTCTTTGATCACCAGCTCGAAGTTATAGAAGTTGCGATAATCCTGCAGAATAGAACTTTCACCTTCATCCTTGAGCACCGCCTGGATCTTCTCCAGCGCCGCGCGGTGCGGGTTATCTTCGGCCAGATGGGTATCAAAGAGTCCACCGGCGTTGGCCTGGTCGGCCCGCGAATAGGTTTCGACCAGTTTGAGTATCTCTTTCAACTCGGGGTTGGGATTCATTGTGAAGCTGTACATCTCGCTGTGGAACGGGCGCCGCTTAAGGTGGTTGTTAAGCTCTTTGATCAGATCTTTGATCTTATCGATCTGATCGTTGAGATGCGCGACAAAGTCGGAACGGAACGCCGTTTCGGCTTCGATCCGGGCACGCTCTGACTTCTTGGTATAGTGGGCCAGTTCGGTTTTCCGTAGCGCCTCGACGGTCGCGGCAACGAAGCGCTCCAGATCTTCATGCCCGGAATCAGGACTGATGTTATCCAGCTGCTGATGTGACTCCCCGCCAGCGTGGTAGTGGGCCTTGTACTGAGCGACGGCATCACGTACCGAATTTTTCTTTTTCTCGACCAGACTCAGTTCATTTTGAGCCTTACGCGCGGCATCGAAGGTGATCCGTTCCAATTCACCGGAACAGGCCTCCTCCAGATAATCGCGCTTCTCCTGCGCCGTCTCAGCATCAAACTCAGACCGCGCTTCACAGACCGATCGCGCCGCCGAATGCTCCTCCAACTCGGCAGCCAACACCTCCAGATGAGCTTCACGCTTGATCAAACTGGTACGCAGTTTCTTCAGCCGCTCCAGCACCGCCTGATGCTCTGCCTGGGTACTCTTTTGGCCTTCGACCA
>SDWN01000806.1 GCA_004195305.1 Neptunomonas sp.
GCGTCAGGTCGATGAGATTGCATTTCTTATGGGCAACCCGCAGAGGTTAGAAAATCGAGCCAAGAGGAAGATCTGCTTCGGCTTTGTGACAGAACATGACGAAAATAGTGCCGCAGCAGGTCGCGCAAAAGCTCGGAATTAGTGCGCAAGCGCAGCACACAGTCGCCGAACGCCAGATCGAGAGCCCCGTCACAATAGGGGCGGTTGCCGCTCAGGATACGGCTGAATCTGCTCAGTTCAGTGGTCACGGGCGGTGTCCTTCGAAAAATAGGTCGGCGCGATAGCAGCGAGCCCTGGCCGAACCTCTGCCGCAGGTTGGCGTTAATCGCGCAGGAACATGCGGTCGAGGATCCGCAGCAGCGGTCGGGCCTCGTCCATCGATTTGCTTTCGGTCTCTAGAAACAAGCGGTGCCCGGCCTTGAAGTCTGCCAGATCACTGCGGGACGGACAGCGGCCTGCACCGCCGAGGGTGGTGCAGGCATAGGCCCCCCACAGGCGGCCGTTGGCCAGGGCCCGGCACAGCGACGCGTCATTCTGCAATGGAACCTCCAGGCTGGATTCGACCACCCCGGCGGCGAAGGCATCTCCAGCGCCGGTCGAATCGACAATCTCAGCGGCGTTCAGATCATAAGGCCAGGCAAGCACCACCTGCTCCGACCCTTTCAGACGGGCCACCGCGCCCATCCGCTCCATGGTAATGATCACCGTGCATTTATCCTGGAACCAATCGAGAGTCTCTTCCAGGCTGTTGAGACCCTGAGCCTCGCCGAAGATTCTGATTTCGTCGATATCGAGCTGGAAACAGGCCAGCTTGTCGAGCAGGTGTTGCCAGCGATGAATGCCGAGTCGGTACTGGGAGCTGCCCAGATTGGTGAAGATCGCCACCTTCTGCTCGGCAAAGCTGCGGATGATCCTTTCGGTGATGCCGCCGCCCTGACCGGGCGGGTCACGGCGATCGGCGTGGAGATGACCGATCATCACCGCGCCCGGTTTGAGCTGACTCCGGTTATCGGTTGTCCAGAGTTTTTGCAGTTGGTTTTCGCAATGATCGGGGAAGGTTTTGATCAGATTGTCGGAAAATTCGTTGAAGATGCTGCGTTGCGCGCCAATGGTGAAGATGGTCGTGAAGGAGGTGCTGAGCTGCTCGCCTTCCATATAGAAGCCATCAAGCACCAGCTCGCCGCCGCCGACGCTGGCGGAGGCCCGTAGCGCCGCGGCGATGATCTCGCCGGTGCTGTCCTGCGCCACCGGCATAATCGGGAAGACCGGGACTCCCATGGACAACAGTCGGCAGGCATGATTGACCGAACTGCCGCCGGGCATGATCTGCTGGGGAGCCAGGCTGTGTTTGCTGCCCAGGCGAAACTGCTCCGGCGCTACCTGCAACAGGCGCTCACCGTTGGCGCCCCCGATTGCTACGACCAGTCTGTGGTTTTCCGTCATGGCAAGAACCTCCCCCAACCGCGAAATTCACGACCCAGTGCATCCATAAATCCTGTGATAAGCTTGAAAAAGCCTGTCGGCTCGGCTCGGCTCGGAACACAGGAGTTCAAGGATGCGCCAGCTTTGGTCTCAGCTGAATCGTTCGTTATTAGCAATTATAGCAGAGGCGTTCGCCTCGCGCTTTAGCTTCGGTCTGATCAGTTTCGCGCTGCCACTCTACGCCTACCAGTTAGGCATGAGTCTGAGTGAAATCGGCCTGCTGATCGCTCTAAAGAAGACCCTTTCGTTGTTTCTCAAATTACCGATGGCCAGGCTGGCCGACCGCTTCGGTCGCAAACGGCTGCTAAGCCTGTCAATTATTCTACGCAGCCTAGTGGCCTTGCTGCTGGCTTTTTCTGTAGCGCCCTGGCAGCTGTTTGCCCTGCGCCTGCTCCATGGTGGCAGCGAGGCGATGCGTGATCCCGCCGCCAGCGCCCTGGTCGCTGACCATGGCGGCAAAAAGGCGATCGCCTCAGTTTTCGCCTGGTATGGGACCAGCAAAAGCGCAGCCGGGGCCCTGGGGAGTGCCGTTGCCGGGTTGCTGCTGACCCTTAACGGAGGCGATTATCGCGAGGTTTTCCTGCTGGCCTTTTTCTTGTCGGTGCTGCCACTGTGGCTGGTTATCTGTCAAGTTGAGGAAACAGTTTTAGCGCAGACAGGAGCAGAACCTCCCGCGCGGGGACAACAAGAGGACATCGCTACGGAGCGCGAAAGCGGCCGGAAACCGGCCATCCTCCCCTTTATCGGCCTGGGCCTGTTGCTACACGGCACGACCCAGATGGTTCATGGTCTGCTCCCGGTTCTGGCAACCGAGTATGCCGGTTTGACTGAGGCTGCGGCCGGCAGCATCTATCTTGTGACCCTGATCGTCACTCTGATTGCCGGACCGCTGTTCGGCTGGCTTGCCGATAATGTCAGCCGCCGCCTGGTGTTTCTGGTGCGCAGTTTGGCCAATGTGCTGTCTTCGTTGATATTCATCCTGGTCCCGAGCTACCTGGGAGTACTGGCAGGCAAAGGGGTCGACGACCTGGGCAAGGCCGCCTTCCAGCCTTCCTGGGGCGCGCTATCGGCGCAACTGTCACAATATGATCCGCGGCAACGGGCCTGGACCATGGGCAAATTGAACATGGGCAAAGATGCCGGAGCGATCCTCGGCCCGCTGCTGGCCGGTTTACTCTGGAGCCTCTGGGGAGTGGTGGTGATGCTGGGCGTGCGGACGTTACTTGCAGTGCTGACCGAACTCTACGCGATCTGGCTGTTCCGCCGACAGGAGCGCTAGTGTCCTGTTTGGTTAATTCCATTGACTAATTTTGGCCCTTTTTGCTGCTTCTCGCGTTACTCAAATTCGGCTTAGCTTTGGCTATGCCTGCATTTTCGCGCCTTGGCAGCAACAAAAATGACTCAAAATTACAACAAAGGACTAACCAATCAGGACACTGGCGGGTCAGCCTTGCAGGGCGTTATCGGGCTGCTATAGTTGCATCAGAAGCTGTTTTTCCGCAGGAGTTGTAAACTTTTACTTCGGGGTTAGACGATGAGCACGCCCACCAACCCGGACATGGTTGGACCCATCTGGCTGCGCATCCTGCTGCGTTTCAGTCTGGTGCTGGGCCTCTTTTTTGTTTTTCTGCTTGGCATCAAAGGGTTCGGTGAGGGCTTCATGTTGCTCGGTCGGGATCATCTGCAGGTCATTTTCGTCGCGACCAAAAATCCGCTGATCGGGTTGATGGTCGGGATTCTGGCGACCTCCGTCATGCAGAGTTCCTCGATTACCACCTCGATGATCGTCGCCCTGGTCGCAGCGCCGGTCAGCCCGCTCCCTTTGGAAAACGCGATCCCGATGGTGATGGGCGCCAATATCGGCACCACGGTCACCAACACCATCGTCTCCCTCGCCCATCTGGGACACCGCAACGAATTCCAGCGCGCCTTTGCCGTAGCCACCTGTCACGATGTGTTCAACTACATGGCTGTCGCCGTGCTGCTCCCCCTGGAACTCTACACCGGCTTTCTGCGGAAACTCTCCGCGTTTAAAATCGAGCTCGGCGGACTGGCCGGAATCAAATATCAGAGCCCCCTGAAAGGGGCACTGCAGGCTCTCTACAATCCCCTGGAGTCCTTTCTGCAAGGCCTGTTCGCTGACCAGCGCCTGCAGGGGGTTGCCCTGCTGCTGCTCGGTGGCATCATGATCTTCGGCGCCATTTCCCTGCTGGTGAAAATCCTGCACCGCCTGGCGCGCAGCCGGATGGAACGGATCGTCAACCGGGGACTCGGAGCCCATGCGCTGCTGGCCATTGCGGTGGGGATGGTGATCACCGTTATGGTCCAATCGAGCTCGATCACCACCTCCCTGCTGGTGCCGCTGGCCGGGGCCGGTCTGCTAGGCCTGGAGCAGGCGTTTCCGATCGTGCTGGGCGCCAACCTCGGGACCACCGTGACCGCCCTGACCGCGGCTCTGGGAACTACCGGGCCTAATACGGCGGCAGGGATACAGATCGCTCTGGTCCACCTGCTGTTCAACCTTAGCGCCACTCTACTCATCTATCCGCTGCGCAGGGTCCGCGCTATTCCTCTGCACGCGGCGCGCTGGCTGGCCGGGCTGGCGACCCGTTCGAAGAAGCTCCTGCTGCTCTACATCCTGTTCCTCTTTTACGGGATTCCGCTGTTGCTGATCTTTTTGGACAAGGCGATCAAACTCTGAAGGGAGATTGCTATGCTACGTGAACTGCTTACAATCCTGCGGGCACAAAACACGATCGGCCCCATCGGCGACAACTTCGCCCGAATGCTCGAGCTGGCCAGGGAGATGACCCTGGCTGCTGGCGAAAGTTATTTTGACTCCGCAGATGAGCTCCGACCTAAACTTTCGTTATACGCGCAGGACAAACTGGTCAACGAGTTCGAACGTTCGATCCGTAAACAACTGGTGGCCCACCTGGCGGTGCCGGGGAATAACCAGGACGTTTCCTACTGTCTGATGTTAATGACCCTGACCAAGGACGTTGAACGCCTCGGGGACTACGCCAAGCAGCTTCCCGAACTGAAGTCTCTGAGTCAGCAGCCTTTGCCCGATGACACAATCGTCCAGGAGCTGCGGGCGATTCGCCGGGGGATCGAGCAGGCCTTCCAGTCGGTGTCACAGATTCTGGCGGACTCCGACCATCAGCGGGCGATCAACTTCATGCAGCAGGGCCAGAAACTGGCGCGGCGCTGCGAGAAGCTGCACCGCCAGATCGCACAAAGCGACTACGATGCCGCAACCGCAACACTCCTGACCCTGGGGACCCGTTACTACAAGCGCATTGGCGGCCACCTGCTCAATGTGCTGTCGAGCGAAGTGGTGCCCCTGCATGAGCTGGATTTCTACGACCAGAACGATATCGACTAGCCTGTCTCTTATACACATCT
>SDWN01000326.1 GCA_004195305.1 Neptunomonas sp.
AGATGTGTATAAGAGACAGTTATTGATCCCTTCGGGGGAAAGCGCCCCCCGCAGCCAGATGCCATCGATCAACGCGGCGACCCCTTGGGCAATAAAGCCTGCTTGCTTGGCGCAGACCACCTGTTTCAATTCATAACGCAGATGCGACAGCAACCGCTTTTCATTAACACGCTGCAGCCGATGCAGTGCCGGTTTGTGCATGGCGTACGACCAGAAAGTCAGCCAGGTTTTGGCCACCTTAGGGTCAATTTGATTAGAGTCGAAATTACCTGCAACGATGGCAACGATGCGTCCCATCACATCATCGGGACTGACTTGGGCTAATTGCCGCTGGACGGCGCTGGAAAGATCACGGAGTACTGCGCGCATGGTGGCTTCGAGCAACTCATCTTTGCCACCAAAGTAATGATTGATGATCGCCGGCGATACACCCGCATAGCTGCTGATCATGGCAACACTAGCCTTATGCAGCCCTACCGCGTTGATAGCTTCCATGGTGGCGTCTATCAGCTGGGGCTTACGAATTTCAGGCATGCCGACCTTCGGCATCAACGCGCTCCAAATTAAGTTAAATGAACGTTTAATTAAGAATAAAGGTTAACCTGTCACATCGCAAGACAAATGCTTAGAGGTCTAATCAAAGACAGGGTCAGATCCGCTGCAGATCTGCTCGACAAGCCCACCATAAACGCGGCGTGCACTTAGACTACACTTCCTTGTCCCACCACAACGGCAAGGCAGTGGAACGATGCTCGCAACCACACGCAAGGAAGACCAAACGCTCATCATCGACGACGACATCACCACAATTGCCAGACAAGCAAAGTGGGTCAAGGCTACGATTCGCGCCATTGCACCAAGAGATATTCAGCTACAGAGGGGTGATACTAAGAAAGTACGAGAAGATGATCTATCTGAGGTAATAGCGACGTCAACATTTGCGTCAACATCGACTCTCTATGATCTAGCTAAGCACCTGAAAATAAAGAGATTTTAAATAATGGCGGTGAGGGAGGGATTCGAACCCTCGATACCTTGCGGTATACACACTTTCCAGGCGTGCTCCTTCGGCCACTCGGACACCTCACCGTAACCCTCTATTTCGAGGAGGGCGTAATTTAAATCAATGCGACCTAAAACGCAAATCTTATAAGCTGGTTCTGTGCCATTTTTTCAAACAAAACATAATAAAACAACGTGCGGCAGCGCCTCACCTTGGAAAAAAAAGCCCAGGAGCTGGGAAGTAGATAGCCCCCGGGCCGAAACCGTCTATTTAGTCCGCCTGGCGGCGAAGAAACGCCGGGATATCCAAATATTCCATATCATCGTCGGCACCCGCTCTGCCCAGCTCCATGGACGTCTGCACCGGCGCTTGTTGCTTGTCTGCAACCGTCCGGGATACCCGACTCTTATCCCGTTTAACCGTCGGCAGATCTAACTGGCTAAAATCGAGAGTGCCGTCACTCTTGGTCACGCTGGGCCTGCTTGATACCACCTGCATCGGCGTCACTTCACGATTGCCCAGCCCGGTCGCAACGACGGTTACCCGCAGCTCATCGGTCATCTCCGGATCAATAACGGTGCCGATAACGACCGTGGCATTTTCAGAGGCAAACTCTTCGATAATATCGCCAACTTCGGTAAATTCACCCAGGCTCAGATCCAGCCCCGCGGTGATATTAACAAGAATACCTTTGGCCCCCTGGAGATCAATATCTTCTAACAGCGGGCAGTTAATCGCAGCTTCGGCAGCATCCCGCGCGCGGCCTTCACCGCAGCCGACGCCCGTCCCCATCATTGCCATGCCCATCTCTGACATGACCGTTTTCACATCGGCAAAATCGACGTTAATCATGCCGGGACGAATAATCAGATCCGCAATACCCTGAACAGCCCCTTGCAGCACACTGTTGGCCTCTTTGAAGGCACTCACCAAACTTGCACTTGGGCCTAAAACTTTGAGCAGCTTTTCGTTGGGGATAATGATTAACGAATCGACATTTTCAGCCAGTGCTTTCAACCCTTCATTCGCGACATTCATGCGCCGCTTACCCTCAAAGGGGAACGGTTTAGTCACGACAGCGACGGTTAATACACCCATCTCTTTGGCAATTTCAGCCACAATCGGCGCACCGCCAGTGCCGGTGCCGCCGCCCATACCTGCGGTGATGAACACCATATCCGCGCCGCTGATCATATCTGCGATGCGCTCCCGGTCCTCTAATGCGGCCTGACGACCAATATCAGGGGAGGCACCCGCGCCCAACCCCTTCGTCAGCTCACCGCCGATATGCAACACGCTGGCCTGAGTCAATCGCTGCAACGCCTGCGCGTCGGTATTGGCGCAGATAAAATCGACCCCTTCGATATCACTGGTCAACATGTGCTGGACCGCATTACCGCCACCACCACCCACTCCTATGACTTTAATCACCGCATTGAGTGGCGCATGATCTACCATTTCAAACATATACTTCCCCTTACAAAACTGTCTTACGCTGCATTAGCGCTGTATGTATACGGCCTCTCCTGGCCTTATGTTCTTCCCTTGGCACGAAACCGCCACCGCAGTCCCTATTCTCGCATTCGATGTCCGCTTAAAAATTATTCTGCAGCCAAAGCCTCATTCGTACGAATACTCCGGGCCCTTCCGACCCGCCCTTCCCGTCCTTGCGCTGCTGCGGCAGCCGCGGTGTAATACCGCGCTGCTTGCCGCCATTTTCCGGCAGCTCTTTTTCGGCAAAGAGCAACAGGCCGACACTGGTCGCGTAGATGGAACTGTGCAAAATATCTTCAAGCCCGTTGACGCCTCGCGGCCTGGCCAGTCGGACCGGCATATGAAAAACCTCCTCGGCCAGATCGACCGCGCCCTCCATCCGCGAGGTCCCTCCGGTCAATACGATCCCTGCTGTGACCAGATCCGCGAGGCCGCTGCGCCGCAGCTCAGCCAGGACCAGACCGAACAGTTCGTCGTAGCGCGGCTCGACCACGTCAGCCAGTGCCTGACGACTCAGATCCCGAGGCGGACGATCTCCGATGCTCGGCACCTTGAGTATATCCTCGGCACTGGCCAGCTGCGCCAACGCGCAGGCGTACTTTATTTTAAGGTCTTCGGCATGCGGGGTCGGCGTCCGTAGCGCCATCGCAATATCACTGGTGACCTGATCCCCCGCAATCGGAATAACGGCTGTGTGGCGAATCGAGCCGCCGGTAAAGATGGCAATGTCGGTCGTACCCGCTCCTATATCGACCATACACACGCCGAGCTCTTTCTCATCATCGGTCAGCACCGAGTAGCTCGATGCCACCTGCTCCAATACCATGGAGTCAACCTCCAGCCCGCAACGCTGGACGCACTTTTCAATATTTTGGGCCGCGTTGACGGCGCAAGTGACCAGATGCACCTTGGCTTCCAGACGCACTCCGGACATCCCTAGCGGCTGCCGGATCCCTTCCTCATTATCAATCACATATTCTTGTGGCAGGATATGCAGGATCTTCTGATCGGAAGGAATGGCGACAGCGCGGGCGGCATCAATCACCCGATCAAGATCCTGCTCAATCACCTCTCGATCATGGATAGCAACGATGCCGTACGAGTTCATGGAATTGATATGACTGCCGACAATACCCACAGTGACCGAGTGAATTTTGCAGCCAGCCATCAGTTCGGCCTCTTCCACAGCACGCTGGATCGACAGCACGGTGGACTCGATATTGACCACCACACCTTTTTTCATCCCCCGTGAGGGATGCATACCGATGCCCACCACCTCAACCGTGCCGTCCGGACCCACCTCGCCGACCAGCACAACCACTTTGGAGGTGCCTATATCGAGGGCAACAATCATCGACCTTTCTGTATTAACCATTCTGCTCTGCACAGTCCCTTTTCTACCAACAGCTGCGTCCAACTACAGATCAATTTCCAGCCACAAACACCATAAATGCAAAAAATAATCCAACTTTGCATTTCCATCGATTTTTTATAAAGATGTAATTACAACGATCTATGCCTGCGATAAAAGGCAACCAATTATACTATCGGCAATATATTGCCATGCTTAAGTAAAAAGCGGCATTTATTCACACACCAGGCATGCCAATAAAAAAGACGCCGCTAGGGCGCCTTTAACAAACCAATCCAGATATACAACCCCGCTACAACGACGGCGGATTATTGGCGCTGACTATATCACAATCGACTTCACCTGAATTTTTAAATCGGTGCGGCAAATTGCTGTCGAAAAAATAGCCATCTCCCGGCTTCAATAGCCAAGACTCACCCGCAACCGTTAATTCGATCTCGCCCCTGACGACTACGCCTCCCTCCTGCCCCTCATGCGTAAGCATCTCGGCGCCGGTATCAGATCCGCTGGGATAGGTTTCGCTAAGCAGAGAGAGGGTCCGATTAGGGTGATTATGGCCCACCAATCTCAGACTAATGTCGCCATGGCCTAAATTAGGCAGCTCTGCCGCAGGATAAAAAACCTGTTTTTTTTCCGGCACATCGAGCGAGAAAAACTCCTGCAGCTGCATCGGTATACCATCAAGCACCTTTTTCAACGAACCCACCGAGGGGCTCACCCGGTTCTGCTCGATCAGAGAGATGGTGCTATTTGTGACACCTGCGCGCTTGGCCAGCTCACGCTGGGAAAGCTTTTTTTTCAACCGCGCATCTTTGAGCCGAGCGCCGACATCTATGCTCATCAATCACTCCTTGCCGTTTGCTGGATCAGGCCTCATTCATAAGAGCCTAACGACAGACAACTGGGTTCCTTAAGTGTCAATGATTATACACAGCTAGCACACTGAAGCCAGCGACGCACCAGGAGGCTGAC
>SDWN01000596.1 GCA_004195305.1 Neptunomonas sp.
TTCGACCAGCTTATGGGTCTCAGCGTTCATAGCGGTGAAGTAATTCTCGGTAGTGGAGGTGTTGCTGCTATCCATACGTGATTCTCTTTTCCTGCAGGACTGGAAACGTGTTGCTCCTTATTCAGGTGCAGACACCTTGAGCGGGCAGTATAAACCACCCATGGTGCTGCGTCCTCCCCAGTTGTTGGTTCAGTTTAAGGCTATTGGTATAGAGGGTGACATTATTTTGCTAAGATGCCGCGTTTTGGGAGGGGTTCTATGCCGAATCTGATTTTGTACGGCACTCAGGGGTGCCATCTGTGTGAGGTGGCAGAGCAGCTGCTCGCTGCGACTCTCGATCTGCGAGCAGTCTCGGTTGAGGTGATCGATATCGCAGATGATGATCTGCTGGTTGAACGTTATGGGGTGCGTATTCCTGTCCTGGCTGAGCTTAAATCGGGACGAGAGTTAGATTGGCCCTTCGAATTAGTACAGCTCCAGAACTTCGTCACCGCCTGTTCTTAAAGTCTAAAGAACGCCGTTGCGGTATTGCTGCTGGAGCGAGCGAGCTGCTCGCTGCTGATCCCTATATGGCGCGCGACGACCTGGCAGATATGAGCAAGGTAGCAGGGTTCATTGCGTCTTGATTTGGGTTTGGGGATTAAGTCGCGTGGAAGCAGGTAGGGCGCATCGGTTTCCAGCATAAGTCGTTGTAGCGGGATCTCTTTTAATAGCGGCAACAGGTGAGCGCCGCGGCGTTCGTCACAAACCCAGCCGGTGATGCCGATATGGAGATCAAGATCCAGCAGCTTAAACAGTTGCTGCCGATCTCCGGTGAAACAGTGCAGCACGGCATGCGGAATTTGATCCCGATATTCGCGCACTATCTGATAAAAACGTTGATGGGCATCGCGTTCATGCATCAATACGGGCAGGCCAAGCTCTGCCGCCAGTGCGAGTTGTTGCTCAAAGGCGCGAATTTGCATCGGACGAGGAGAGAAATCACGGTTGAAATCAAGACCGGTTTCACCAATGGCTTTGACGCAGCTGTGTTGGCATAGCGCGTTGAGTTGCTCGATTCCGTCAGTGGGAAGGTCGCGGCTATAGTGCGGGTGTACCCCTGCCGTCGAGAATAGCTGGCGTGGGTGTTGTTGGCATAATTTGACCGCTTCCGCGCTCTCCTTGAGCGTCGAGCCAGTGATGATCAGTTGGTCGACTCCCGCAGCCTGTGCGCGCTCAAGAACCTGTGTGTAGTCGGTGTGAAACGCGCTGTCAGTCAGGTTCACGGCAATATCAATGAGTGAAGGGTTGCTTAAGGTCATGTTTTTGTTAATTACGTCCTAAAGTGCGCTGGGGTGGTATTCCCTGCGGATAAAAAATCGCTATGCTATTAACTCGTGCTTGCTTGGAAACATCGTAGCAAGTCATCTACACCGAGCGCGCCGGATCTGTTTACAGATTCGCTAATAGTTGGCCCGGTCAATCAACTTCAAGGTGTTTCAAGATGTCCGGGATTTTAGACTCTGTTGATAAGCGTACCCAGTTAGTGGGCCAAAATCGGTTTGAGCTATTGCTGTTCCGACTTGGGCGCCATCAGCTATTTGCGATTAACGTGTTCAAAGTTAAAGAGGTGCTTAAATTACCGCGATTGAACGCGCTGCCTAATTCACATCCGGTGATTATAGGGGTTGCGAATATGCGTGGCCAGACTGTTCCTGTGTTCGATCTGAGTGCCGCTATCGGTATGCTGCCGACGCCTGTCACTAAAGATTCGCATATGATTCTGACGGAGTACAACGGTTCTGTGCAGGGGTTTTTGGTCAGTGATGTCGAGCGTATTTTGAACCTGGATTGGGCGGATGTGTTGCCACCACCGGTCACGGCAGGCCGGGCGCATTATCTGACAGCGATTACACGCATGGATGACAATCGCTTGATTGAGATTATTGATGTCGAGAAAGTCCTGGCCGAGGTGAGTCCTTATAGTACCCAGGTTGCACCGGGTCTGATTGATGATCAGGTGCTTGAGTTGGCGCAAAACTACGACATCCTGATTGTTGATGACTCTCAGACTGCTCGGGATCAGGTGTCGAGAACACTGGCCAATCTGGGTATTACACCCTATGAGGCGGTTAATGGTACCGATGCCTTGGCGCAGTTGCATGCATTTGCAGAGCAGGGTACGAAGATGTCCGATCGCTTTTTGATGGTGATTACGGATGCTGAAATGCCGGAGATGGATGGTTACCGGTTAACCGCAGAGATTAGGCACGATAAGCGGCTTAAGGATCTTTATATTGTCTTGCATACCTCGCTGTCGGGTTCGTTTAATCTGGCGATGGTAGAAAAAGTGGGGTGTGATGATTTCCTGCCGAAGTTCGAATCAGACCGGTTGGCGGCGGTGGTCAGGGATCGAATTAAAGTAGTTCACGGTTTGACCTAGGTAGAACCCAGGCTAGATAGAACTCAAGCTAGATAGAACCCAAGCTAGATAGAACTCAGGCTAGATAGAACCCAAGCTAGATAGAACTCAGGCTAGATAGAACCCAAACAGACTCACTTTTATGGACCGGTTCACAGTCTTTCAGGTGGTGTTGCCCATCGCTCGTGAGGTTTGAGCAGTTGTTTGGGTAACCCCAGCATATCGCTGTAGATGAGCGAAAAGCTGAGGATGTTTTGCACATAGTTTCGGGTTTCATCGAACGGTATCGTCTCGATCCAGATATCGATGGGTATATTTTTCCGTTGCTCTAACCAGCCTTTAACCCGTCCAGGTCCGGCGTTATAGGCGGCGCTCGCTAGCACCCGATGCCCAGCATAGCGGCGGCTGAGGCTGGCAAGGTAGTAGCTCCCCAATTTTACGTTTAATCCCGGTTGGGTTAGTTGGTATGAGCCTCTGTAGCGGACCTTGGCCTTTTTTGCGGTTTCTTTGGCGGTCCGGGGCATCAGTTGCATTAACCCCAGCGCCCCTACAGGCGAGCGGGCGTCGGGGGTGAATGCGCTTTCTTGGCGGGCAATTGCCATAATCCAAGAGGTGTCAATCTTATTGCTCTGGGCTGAATTGGATATATCGCGGCTATATGCCAATGGAAAACGTAGCATCAGGTCATTCCATTTCTTGGCGGTGATAGCTGAGCGTATCGCTTGCTCGTACCAACCCCACTGGCGTGCTAGCAGCGCCGCTTGATGCTGCTGCTGCGAGGTCAGGTTGCGCGTCGCCAGCCGCCACTCTCTGCGGGCATTGCTACGTTGCCCCTGATAGAGCAGTTCGCGGGCGCGAAGCATAGCGGGGCTTTGGGAGAGCTGGCCCAGATACAGGTTGTCGGGTAGTTCGGTTTGATTGTTAAGGCTGTAGCCGCGGCCCAGCTTATCGGCGGATAGGAATCCGTAGAAGTTGCGCTCATTGGCAAGCTCTGCGTAGATGTTTTGTGCACGTTCTTGGGGATTGGGTTCGGAGCGGGTCTCCAGAGAGCGGGCTTTCCAATAACGCCAACGGCCGCTGAAACGTTCGGGGGCGGGCAGTTGATCGATTAAGTGTTCAATTTTTTGCCAGTCCTGGGTCAAGATTAGATTGCGCAGTTGCCACTCAAGCAGCGTCTTGTCATCTAGGCTAGGGTTGATCTGTTGGATGAGTGGGTCCAGAGATTCTGGGTAACTGCGCAGCAGGCGCAGACCGAAGCGGTGTCGTAATTTCTGAGTTTGATCCGGATCCATCGTCAGGTTGTCTTTAAACTGCTGTAGCTGGTGCAGCGCCTGGGCCGGATCGCGTCTCCCGAGTCGCTTAATACTGTATTGCAGCAGTTGCTGATAGTTGGGCGCATCGGGATCAAGCCGGGTCAGTTGTTCGGGCTTGCTGTACAACTGCAGTGCTTGCTTGGCCGTGAGTATCCGGTCGGGCTGCTGCAGTCGCTTGCTGATGTTTTTAGCCAGCCCTGGGTTATTGTTCGCCATAGCTAGCCAAAAACGATCCCAGGCATGCTGCTCGGTGAAAGTGTCGCTTTTAAGCCAGGCCGTAAATAATCTGTCGCAGGTCTTGGGTTGAGAGCGACCCTGCACCCACAGCGGTGCGACTTTTTGCAAGGCTTCGGTGCTGCGGCCGGTTTGGTGCAGTGCCCAGAGTTGTTGGCAGCGCAGGCTGGTATTGGCGAGTTCAGGTTGGTAGTTGTTGAGCAATACAGGCCATTGCTGACGTTTGCCCAGGTGGGCGAGCCAGGCACGGTGCAGTTTGTTGGGTAGTGGTGTATCGGCAAAATTGTCCTTGAATTGCTGTAGCGTGCGGGTGTTGAGCTTAGCGAGCTGCAGGCGATGGCGCTGGTAAAGTAGATAAGGGTAAAGCGGATAGCTGCGGAGCTGCTGGATCAGTGGTGTAGCTCGCTTGAACTTCTTCTGCACCAGGGCATCGTGGGCCTGTTTATAGAGTTCGCGCTGTTGTTGGAGTTGGTGTCTGCGCTGATCGATCTCTGATTCAGCGAGGGCGCTGGCAGGGCGAGGGATTATCAGCAGCAGGAGCGCGGCGAAAAGAATAGCCTGCAGGTGAGGAATTGAGACCCCTTGGGGGCCGATGCCGCGTAAACTGGTGCGCGAATGATACGGTAGAGCTGTTCGAGTGGGTTGCAAAACCAGAACCTCTTCGTTTCAATGGCCGCCACTTGAGCGGTTTGGCTGTAGAATAACGCAAACTTCGGGCCGTTGCCGAGTCAATTTTGGCTTAACGTGATGTCTTTCTTTTAGGTTGGAAACTTTTTCTATGGCGCTTTTGAGATTAAACCAGACGACTTTGGCGTTTGGTGATAAACCCCTGTTGGACCAGGTTGACTGGGTGGTTCATCCGGGCGAGCGAATTGCGTTGATCGGTCGCAACGGCGAGGGCAAGTCGACCCTGATCAAAGTGATCAATGGGCAGCAGCAGCTGGATTCCGGCAGTGTCTGGATGGCTCCGGATACCCGTATCGGCGTGCTCGATCAAGAGTTGCCCGATGCCGATCAGCGCACCGTTTTCGAGGTGGTCGCCGAGGGCCTGAAGCATGTGCAGCTGCTGCGGGCCGAATATGAGACCCTGGCCATGGAGGCCCATGATGATGCGGGTATGCGCAAGCTTGAGCAATTGCAGCATCGCTTAGAAGCGGTGGATGGCTGGCATCTGGAGCAGAAGGTCGAACGCGTGTTGCTGCGCTTGAAGTTGCCAGCTGAGACACGCATGCAACAGCTTTCCGGAGGATGGCGGCGCAGGGTTGCACTGGCTCAGGCGCTGGTGGTGGAGCCGGATATCCTGTTGTTGGATGAGCCCACCAACCATCTGGATATCCATACGATCGACTGGCTGGAGCAGCAGTTGCTAGATTTCCGTGGCACGTTGATATTTATCACCCATGACCGGGCCTTTCTGCAGCGTGTTGCTAACAGAATTGTCGAGCTGGACCGGGGCAAGATCTTTCCCTGGGAAGGGGATTACGCGGGCTTCCTCAAATACAGGGAGCAGGTGTTGGCCGATCAGGACCGGCATAATGCACTGTTTGACAAGCGCCTGGCTCAGGAAGAAGTGTGGATTCGACAGGGCATTAAAGCGCGCAGAACCCGTAACGAGGGTCGGGTGAGGGCGCTTAAGGCGATGCGCAATGAGCGTTCCGAGCGGCGTTCGCAGCAGGGTAAGGCAAGCTTTTCGGTGGAGCAGGCGCAACGTTCCGGAAAACTGGTAGTTGATGCTCAGGGCGTTAGCTATGGCTATGACAAGCGCACCATCGTTAAAGATTTTTCAGTGCGTATTCTGCGCGGGGACCGTATCGGTTTGATCGGCCCTAACGGGGTCGGTAAAACGACACTGTTGCGACTACTGCTAGGACAGCTTCAGCCCACCTCGGGTCACCTGGATCTGGGAACCAATCTGCAGGTCGCTTATTTTGATCAGCTACGAGAGCAGCTCGACCCGGAAAAGACGGTGATTGATAACGTCTCCGAGGGGCGTGATCATATCGAGATCAACGGCAGTCGCCGGCATATAATCAGCTATCTGGGGGATTTTCTGTTCTCGCCGGGGCAGACCCGTGCCAAGGTTAAGGCGCTATCGGGTGGTGAACGTAACCGGTTGCTGTTAGCGCGATTGTTCAGCAAGTCGGCCAATATACTGGTGCTCGATGAGCCTACTAACGACCTGGATTTAGAGTCTCTAGAGTTGCTTGAGGAGGTTTTGAGTGAGTTTAAAGGTACCGTGTTGCTGGTCAGCCACGATCGCGCCTTCCTGGATAATGTCGTCACGAGTACCCTGGTGTTTAATGGTGACGGTAAAATCAGTGAGTTTGTAGGGGGGTATGAAGACTGGATTCGACAAGGCGGTGTGCTACCGCAGTCGGAGATGCCACGAGCTGCGGCCGAATCCGAGCTAGCTGCTGAGTCTGCACCAGAGCAGCTCGTTGCAGAGTCGCAAGATAACAAACCTGCGGTAAAAAAGCTGAGTTATAAGCTGCAGCGTGAGCTAGACCAGTTTCCTGAGCAGCTTGAGCAGCTTGAACAGCAACTGCAGGCATTGCAGCAGGAGGTCGGTGCTGCAGAGTTCTATCAGCAGTCGCATGAAGTTGTCACCGAGCGCTTGGCTGCGGTGGATAGCTGCGAGCGAGCGTTAGAGCAGGCGATGGAGCGCTGGGTTGAGCTGGAAGCGATGCGGTAAGCCGCATCGCCCAGGCGATCTTAGCCTTTAACCCTTACTGCCAGTACGTCGCACTTAGCGCCATGCAGTACACCGTTAGCGGTCGATCCCAACAGCAGGGATAGGCCGTGGCGGCCGTGGCTGCCGACAACAATCAGGTCAATATCGGTCTCTTTGGCGATCCGGTGGATTTCGCTTTCGGTATGGCCCGTCACTACATGGGTCTGTTTGATAGGCATCGCTTGCTGTGCTGCAAATTCGGTCAGCCGCTGCTGCGCGTGCTCGTCTAGCTGTTCCTGAATGGTGGATAGATCCATAGGTACATCGCCCCCATAAGCAAAGCTTAGGGGTTCGATGACATGGACCAGGCTCAGTGTGCTACTGCTCTGCTGCGCCAGTATGACCGCCTTTTCGGCCACCTGCTGAGATTCCTCGGTCAGATCCACTGCCAATAAAATATGTTCATAACTCATTATTTATCCCTCGGCGTCAGCCTCGATACCCTGTAACAAATAAATAGCTTAACATAGCCGATTGGTAAACTTGACAGGTGAAATTAATGAATTGGTTGGTCATTGTATTGATCGTCATGGCGATGGTCGGATCGATAATGTGGGTGATGCCGACCCCACGGCAGCGGGCACAGGCGTTATTGCGACAATGTGCGATGCGTGCTGGTTTACAGGTGCAGCTTGTACGGATGTCGCTACCGCGTGCGCTAGGGGAGGCGGAACCTGATGAGCGCAACTGTGTGGCTTATCGTCTCCTCCGCAGGCGCAAGGGTCCCCGTGCTGAGTTGGTGACCTGGCAAATTTTTAAGCTGCAATCGCATGCTAATGTGGGGCTGCCGGAAGGTTGGAGCTGGTCGAAAGGAGAGGGGCTGCTCGCGGCACCTGCGCTGGCGTTGATAGCGGAGCTGATTCAAGTCCTACCCAAGGATGTCTATGGGCTTGAGTCTACTCCCATTAATGTTTCGGTCTACTGGGAGGAGCATGGCACCCCGGAGACTGTCGAATCGATTCAGCAGCTGCTCAATCGTCTGCTTGAAGCGGGAGTGTAGTGCGGATGGGATCGCTTCATGACGAGGTGCAACCAGGCCTTTATCGTCATTACAAGGGCGGGGAGTATCGGGTTGTCGGAATTGCTCGCCATTCAGAAACTGACGAAGAACTTGTGGTCTATCAGCCGCAGTATGGTGAGGGCGGGTTGTGGGTGCGACCTTTGGCGATGTTCCTTGAATCGGTACAAACAGAGCGCGGTACGCAGCCGCGATTTTTACGCTTGACGGAGGCCGATTAGCCTCCTTTTTTGGTGGTCGGCGGAGTCTCAGGGGCTGCTGCAGCCGTACCGAAGGGGAGTGTCTGTGCGATCAGCTGGTTGATATCGGTCATCAGTTGCTGGCGATGCGAATCTTTATACGGTAGTCGCGCTATCACGTTTTTGGCCAGTTTAAAGCGAGAGATGGCGACAGCGGGTTTGTCGCTGTCAAGTAGCCGCTTGCCCGAGTCCATATGGGTGTCGATCTCAATTTTACTATCAAGCCATATTAGCTCTTTACTGAGTTCATCACACTGAATGCTGGATAACCCGCCCAGGCTACGGCGTTGGTGGATGAAACGAACCGCAAAGCGGATTGCCGAATGGGCTTTCTTCATGGCGCTGTCATTTTCTAAGTTAAGACTTTGGGCGTGGCCCGTCCCCGTCGGTGTCTGGCTTTGGAGTTGTTCAATTACGCCGCTTTGTGGGCTCAATTGGGCTAATTTGTCCAGCATTCTGACCGCTTCGTTGTTAAGCAGATCGATCACCGTTTTCGGGCAAGAGAGTTGTTTGAGGGTTGTCAATGCGTCGAGCAGTTGTCCTGCTCCGGTGCGTAGCTTTTTGGCCAGTAGTGCGCGTTGCAATCTCTGCTCTTGCTGTTGGTGAACGAAGTAATTTATCAGCAGCGCGATCAACAGGATCGCCACTAGGCTAATGACTAATACTGGTGAGTTTTCTAAAGACATAAAGTATTGATATCTGAAGGGCGAAATGACATTACTTAGGGTACCTAAAGAGTCACGCCATAACTATGAAAAACAGTTGCTCGATAGGGGCTATGTTGACCAGTTTTAAAATTGTTTGCTTGACCGGCGTAGGTACAGGCCTTATATATGACCGCTTCCGAGCCTCACAGCACCGTTCATCTTTATAAGCTTTAGGTTTTTCATGGGTAAGTCACTAGTTATTGTAGAGTCTCCGGCCAAGGCCAAGACCATAAATAAATACCTGGGTAGCGATTTTGTGGTGAAGTCGAGCGTGGGTCATATTCGCGACCTGCCCACCAGTGGTGGTGCCAGGGCACCTGTCGATACCAAAGCGCGAGCTCTGGCGGCAGCAGCAACGCGCAAGCTTTCCCCCGAGCAAAAAGTTATTCACAAGAGAAAGAAATCACGTGAACAGCTCGTTACGCGTATGGGTGTTGACCCTGAGAGAGACTGGCAAGCCCGCTACGAGATCCTCCCCGGCAAAGAAAAAGTCGTCGATGAACTTCGACGTTTAGCCAAGAGCGCTGACCAGATCTATCTCGCGACCGATTTGGATCGCGAGGGGGAGGCGATTGCCTGGCACCTGCAGGAAGCGATAGGAGGGGATCCCAGCCGTTATAAGCGCGTGGTATTCAACGAGATTACCAAGAAGGCGATTACCGAAGCGTTCGAGGCGCCGGGTGAACTGGATCTGAATCGGGTCAATGCCCAGCAGGCTAGACGTTTTCTCGATCGTGTAGTTGGCTATATGGTCTCACCCCTGCTCTGGGCCAAGATCGCCCGAGGCCTGTCTGCCGGTCGTGTTCAGTCAGTGGCTGTGCGTTTGGTGGTCGAGCGCGAGCGCGAGATTCGGGCCTTTATCCCCGAAGAGTATTGGGAGGTGGGCGCAGATCTGGCAACGCCGCTTGCAGGTCAGGTGCGTTTCGAGGTTACTAAGCACCATGGCAAGGCGTTTCGCCCCGGGGATAAGGCGACGGCCGACCTGGCATTGGCTGAGCTGCAGCGGGGCAGTTATCAGATCAGTGAGCGCGAAGACAAACCCACGCAAAGTAAACCTTCAGCGCCGTTTATTACCTCGACACTGCAGCAGGCCGCGAGTACCCGGTTAAGTTTCGGGGTCAAGAAAACCATGATGATGGCTCAGCGCTTGTATGAAGCGGGTCATATTACTTATATGCGTACCGATTCGACCAATCTGAGTGCTGAGGCGATTGCCAGCTGTCGGGATTATATTCTCGAGGATTTTGGCGATGCCTACCTCCCTGAGCAACCGATCATTTACAGCAGTAAATCGGGGGCTCAGGAAGCTCACGAAGCGATCCGACCTTCAAGTGTGAGTGTAAAAGGTTCCGCGTTAGGTGATATGGAGCGTGACGCGCAGCGGCTGTATGAGTTGATCTGGCGTCAGTTTGTGGCCTGTCAGATGCCCAATGCGCGCTTTACCAGTACCCGGATTCTGGTGCGTAGCGGTGACTTTGAGCTGCGTACGCGCGGCCGTATTATGCAGTTTGATGGTTTTCTCAGGGTGCAAACATCCGTCGGTAAGAAAGATGAGGATGTGATTCTGCCGGAGTTGAACAAAGGTGATCAGCTGACGCTGGTGGCGCTCGATCCAAAGCAGCATTTTACCAAGCCTTCGGCGCGCTTTTCCGAAGCCGCGTTGGTAAAAGAGCTTGAAAAGCTAGGTATTGGTCGACCCTCAACCTATGCATCGATCATATCGACCATTCAGGATCGAGGTTACGCAAAACTGGAAAACCGGCGTTTCTATGCTGAAAAGATGGGTGACATTGTCACGGATCGGTTGACCGGTAGTTTTGCTGACCTGATGGATTATGGTTTTACTGCCAAGATGGAAGAGTCACTCGATGACGTTGCCAATGGCGAGGCTGAATGGAAGCGCTTGCTGGACCAGTTTTACCAAGGCTTCCGCCAGCAGCTGGAGCAGGCTGAAAACCCCGATGCCGGAATGGTGCCAAACGATCCGACCGAAACAGATATTCCCTGCCCGCAGTGTGGCCGGCATATGATGATCCGCACCGCTAGTACGGGGGTGTTTCTAGGTTGTTCGGGCTATGGTTTACCGCCGAAAGAGCGTTGCAAGGGTACCCAGAATCTTATTCATGGGGACGAGGTGATCAGTCTTGATGCCGATGATGAGGCCGAGTCACGGCTGTTGCGGACCAAGCATCGCTGTAAGGTGTGTGACACCGCGATGGACAGTTACCTGATCGATGAGTCTCGTAAACTGCATGTCTGCGGTAACAACCCTGCCTGTTCCGGGTTTGAAGTGGAGCAGGGGCAGTACAAGATCAAAGGCTACGATGGTCCGCTGATAGAGTGTGATAAGTGTGGCGCTGATATGCAGCTGAAGACGGGGCGGTTTGGTAAATATTTTGGCTGCACCGGCGACGCCTGTAAAAACACCCGTAAGTTGCTCCGCAGTGGTGAAGCAGCGCCACCCAAGATGGATCCGGTACCGATGCCTGAGCTGGCCTGTATTAAGGTCGATGATCACTATATTTTGCGCGATGGCGCGGCAGGAATGTTTTTGGCCGCCAGTCAGTTTCCGCGTAATCGGGAAACCCGGGCGCCCTTGGTGCAGGAACTGCTTTCGCATCGCCAGGAGATTGACCCTAAATACCATTTCCTGCTTGACGCGCCGCAGGCGGATCCTGATGGTCAAGCTGCGGTAATCCGTTATAGCCGTAAAACCAAAGAGCAGTATGTGATGTCTGAGGTTGAGGGCAAGGCCAGCGGTTGGCGAGCGTTTTACGAGGGCGGCAAGTGGGTTGAGGATGATAAACGTAAGAGTCCCAAAGCAGCTAAAAGTTAGCAACGAGTTGGGACGGCAGGAGCAACTATGTCCAATATCTATATATCCAGAACCAATCAGAAGCTGCTGTTTGCCAAGTTGCATCTGGATTGTTTGAAACAAGCAGAGCAGTCCAGCGGTTGGAGCAAGCACGCCCAGATCGAATCTTTCGAGGAGTCGGTGTTGTTTCATCTTGTTTCGGCCTACAGTGCCTATCTACGTGAAATTGCGCAGGTTTACTTTTTAGAGCCGGAGAACATTTCAACCCGCGATGAGCTGCTCGAACAGATGGAGGTCAAAGGTCTGGAAGCCCCGGAAGCCAAAGAGCTGAGTCTATTAGCGGGTTCGGATAGTTGGTTGTCGCAGCTGCTGGCGGCCTATCGGGCCTGCTGGGTAGCGCAGGACCGGGAACAGGCGGCGCATTCAGGGCATGCCAGTTTGTCCGAGATCCATGTGGTGCAGGTCAATCCTGATCATGCGTCGGATTTAGCGGTGATTAGCCAGCTTGAGGGCTGGGTGAATAGCATGCGTGAGTTGGTTGATCGTCAGCGAGAAGGAATGAAAGAGTGGTAGTGAGCAGCCAGATTTATCTTATTGGTCGCTGAAACCGTAACCGGAGTTGTTATGTCAGCCGTAGTTTTAGAAATTGTTGAGTTGGAAGAGGGAGGCTACGTGCTGCGTAAAAGCGATGCAGGCGAGCAGGCTCCAATGATTAGCATTCAGTTTTCAGAGCAGGCGTTGCTTGAATTTGATGGGCAGCAAACGGAGCTGGCTCGGGCTATGATCGCACTGGGTGTTCAGGTGATCGTCGATAGCCGGGAGGAGCGGCTGTTGAATTCGCTTAAGCCGGTTCTGCACTGATTGTATTGCCTAACAGGTTGTTGAAAATTTGCCTGCGTTGCCGATACGTCGTTAAAAACGACCTCAAAATGCTCCTGCGTTTGGGGTGCTCCGCCATCTCTGGTGGTCGTCTACCGTCGGAGTGGCGGTTTAGAGGCTGGGGTTATAATAACCGATTAGCTTAGCGCGACTGGATCACCGCTGGCACACCGGCTAAGTGGCTGGGGTTGATAATAGCCGATTAACTTAGTGCGACTGGATCACCGCCTGCTTGGTGGCCGGGGTTGATAATAGCCAATTAATTCAGCGCGGCTGGATCACAATGGCATGGCTGCGGCCGGACTGCGCTGCCTGCTGTAGCTGTTCTAATTGTTCTGGGGAGATCTGCCCCGGCCAGCTGATCACTGCATGACAAGTCCCTGTGGTGAGTGCTTTACGCGCCAGAGCCAACGTATCATGGCCTGCGCGAGGTTGCAGTATCATTATTTTATTGATATCGATCCCTGCTTCGAGCAGCCATTTCTTAGGTAGCTTAAGGGGTGGGGCGATCCAGGCAAACCAGCGATCATCACGACTTAACTGAGCCAGTAATGGCATCAATAGCTGAAAGTTGTACTCGTCTTGGTCCTGCATGATGATCTGGGTGATTTTCCCCGCCATGCCGCTGGATAGGCGTTTGCTGCGAAAGCGGCTAAACTCTTCCGGAGTTTGAGTCAGTGTGCGGTCGGTATAAGCGTGCAATGGGATCATGACTAGCTACCTTTTCTCAGGACTCCAACAGCTAACCCTTCGATCGTCAGTTCCTGGCGCTTAAGGTCAACTTCTATGGGGTCGAAATCTTTGTTTTCAGCAATGAGCTGTACAATAGAGCCGTCTTTCTTGAACCGTTTTACCGTCACTTCATCGTCGATACGGGCTACGATGATTTGGCCGTTGCGGGCTTCGTGAGTTTGATGTACCGCTAGCAGGTCACCGTCAAAAATCCCGGCATCAATCATGCTCAGCCCCTGTACCCTCAGGAAGTAATCGGCCTGTGGTGAGAAAAAATCAGGAGGCAGTGCGCAGCGTTCATCGATATTCTCCTGGGCTAAAATAGGGAATCCTGCGGCAACTCGACCAATGATAGGAATCCCCGTTTCGACGGGTTCCAGTTCAGGGATACGAATTCCGCGCGAGGTGCCGGGAATCATCTCGATCGCCCCTTTGCGTGCTAGCGCCTTGAGGTGCTCTTCTGCGGCGTTGGCCGATCTGAATCCCAGCTCCTGAGCTATTTCTGCGCGCGTTGGCGGATATCCGGTGGTTTCGATATAGTTGCGGATGCAGTTGAGTACTTCTGTTTGGCGTAAGGTTAGCTTGATCATCGCTTGTCTCTGCTACCTGTTTTTTTGTACAGTATATGTGTTTTTATACAGTTGTCTAGTGGTGGCTGTTTTTATCTGATCGGGGCCTGTATTGGCAGTGGGTGGGTGTGATGGAAAAAGGGTACGATTGATGCGTCAATTGTTAAGGGTAGCAACGAGCGTTTACGGAATCTGGCGGCGACCCGTTCAGTCGCCAGTGGTGCTGCCTGGCTTGAGTCTTTATTATTCGAGCTGTCCTTTTTATCAAGGTCCGGTTGGTGGTGCGCTCGCTGGGGGTTGCTGTGGAGCTGTGCAATGCTTATAAGGATTCCGCTTTTTTATCCGCGCTGCAACAGCAGGGCGGGAAGTTACAGGTACCCTGTTTGCGAACTGGGGCGGATCAGTCGGTACTCTGGCTGTATGGATCTGCTGTGATCGTCGCCTATTTACGTACCTCGTCTATTAATTCTCCGCATCAAGGGTCGAGTTCAGCGCTTTGAGTAAAATTCCGAATGAGTTAAGGCAACAGATCCAGCAGGCGTACACGCGCTATCTTGACAGCCGCAAGCTGAAGCCCCGTTATGGCCAAAAGTTGATGATTGCAGAGATCGTTAAGGGGATTCTGGAGACGGATCAGTCGCCTCCTGTTTGCGTGGTGGAGGCAGGCACAGGGACCGGTAAGACCGTTGCTTATCTACTGGCGATGCTGCCTCTGGCGAAGCACCTGGGTAAAAAATTGGTGCTGTCGACGGCAACGGTTGCACTGCAAGAGCAGATCGTGCTGAAAGATCTGCCGGAGTTGTTGCAGCACAGTGACCTGAGCTTTGATTTTGTCCTGGCGAAGGGGCGTGGACGTTATCTGTGTCTGTCTAAGCTTGACCAGTCGCTGCAAGCGGATGTTCAAAATCCAACGCCTGCCCTGTTTGACGATGAGCTGGCACTGCGTCTGGAGCCGAAGACGCTAGAGCTTTATCAGTCGTTTGCCGATGCGTACGTTAAAGGAACCTGGGATGGCGATCGTGATAGTTGGCCACAGGAGGTCGCTGCTGATGAGTGGAGTGGGGTGACCACTGATCATCGCCAGTGCACCAACCGACGTTGTGCCAATTTTAGTGCCTGCTGTTTCTACAAGGCGCGGCAAACACTGGATCAGGCCGACTGTATTGTTGCCAATCATGATCTGGTGATGGCTGATCTATCCCTGGGGGGCGGGGCCATTCTTCCGGAGCCTGAAGAGACGCTGTATGTGTTCGATGAGGGCCATCACCTGCCAGATAAAGCGCTGAGCCATTTCAATCATCAACTACGCTTAAATAGCTGGAGGATCTGGCTCAAGCAGCTACCCGCCACGCTAAAGCGGATGAATAAGGAGCTGAGTGAACCTGAGTCTCTGGTTCGAGCGGTCAGGCCGTTGGAGGCGATGGTTACAGACATGCTTGAGCTGTTGCAGCGGCTGGACCCGCAAGTGCGCGCTCTGGCGGCCCTGCTTGCCGAAGATAATCGACGTGAAGAGGTGCGCTATGTCCGTTTCCCGGGCGGTATAGTGCCCGCCGATATTCTGGAAATTGCGCAGCAGCTGGAGCCTCGCTCCAGAGAGGTGCAGGTGAAACTGGATTCGTTGACTGAAAAACTTAAAGAAGCGATCTCCGAACCGATTCCGGGGGTCGATAAAGAGATTGCTGAGCGCTGGTTTCCGACCGCAGGTCGTTTGTTGGCAAGGGCTGAGGCAGCGAGAGCATTATGGCTTGGGCTGATTACTCCTGACAAACCCGGCGCTACGCCTCAAGCGCGCTGGTTGAGTTATCATCAAAGCGTGGAGGGTGAAGAGTTTGAACTCTGTTGCAGTCCTATCTTGGCTGCCGAAACCCTCTCTGCGCGTTTGTGGCAACGCTGTGGCGGTGCGGTGGTGACATCGGCCACGCTGACTGCGTTGGGGCAGTTTGAGCAGTTGAAGATGCGCAGTGGGATTCCCGCCGATTCACGTTTTGCGGTAGTTCCCAGTCCCTTTGATTATGCGCAGGCGGCGCAGTTGCGGTTACCCCAGTTGAAGGCGGCTCCGAATGAGGTTGATGCCCATGATCAGGCGATTGCGCAAGAGCTCGGCCACTGTTTGATTGCTGATCAGGCGGCGCTGGTGTTATTCAGCTCCTGGCGGCAGATGTTTAAGGTGCGTGAGCTGGTTGAGTCGCAGTTAGCGGCGCGTATAATCGCCCAGGGCGATTGTTCCAAGCAGGAGTTGATGAAACAGCATAAAGAGCGGGTTGACGCGGGTAAGGGGTCGGTACTGTTTGGGCTGAACTCGTTTGCCGAGGGTG
This sequence comes from Neptunomonas sp., assembly GCA_004195305.1. Classification (GTDB taxonomy): domain Bacteria; phylum Pseudomonadota; class Gammaproteobacteria; order Pseudomonadales; family Balneatricaceae; genus Motiliproteus. Next base: position 15,954 of record SDWN01000596.1, read on the forward strand.
TCGACCTGCCCGGTGACTATCTCAAACATGTGGTTATCGCCAAGATCCCGTTTGCAGTGCCGGGTCGGCCTGTTGAAAAGGCGTTGGATGAGTGGGTCCGTGCCCAGGGACGGGATCCGTTTATGGAGGTTGCAGTTCCTGATGCCTCGGTGCGGTTGATCCAGGCCTGTGGTCGGCTGTTGCGGTCAGAATCGGATACCGGACTGATCTCGATTCTCGATAATAGGCTGACGACGAAGCGGTATGGGCGTGCATTGCTGGCGGCACTGCCCCCCTTTGGCCGTGCTAGTGGTAGTTGATGACTGAGGCGTGAAGGTTTAATTATCGATGGGAACGGCATCTATAATGCATTAAAATAGCGCGATTTTATTAAGTTGTGGTGTTTTGCTGCAACCGCCAAGCTCGGCCAATATATCAGCCAATATAGTCCAGCTAAACTGGGCTTCGGGGTATTGCATTGTTTAAGTGGTTATCTAAGTCTAAATCTTCTGCCGATGTTGCGACGCGACCGGTTGCACCTGTGCCGCCGGGCCCTAAGCCCGTATCAAAGACGTCGGTTGCCGCACCTGCGCCGAAGCCACGCGCCAATCCAGATCGGCAACGTAATACGATCAAAGCAGCTGAGCCTGTCGCTGCGCCCTGGACTCTAGATCAGTTTAAGGTTGAGGCCAAAGAGGGCGAAGTTCGCTTTCATGATTTGGACCTGCCCGATACGCTGATGCATGCTATTGCTGATCTAGGCTTTAAATACAGCACCCCAATTCAGTCGCAGACTCTGGTTCATACACTTGAGGGGAAAGACCTGATCGGTAAGGCGCAGACCGGTACCGGGAAAACGGCTGCTTTTTTGATCAGTATTATCACTGATCTTATCGACTACCCGATCCAGGGTCTGCGCCGTAAAGGTCAGCCTCGGGCGTTGATTGTAGCTCCCACCCGCGAACTGGTGATGCAGATCGCCAAAGATGCTGATGGTTTGGTTAAACACTCAGGTCTCTCGGTGCTAACGCTGGTCGGCGGAATGGATTATGAAAAGCAGCAGAACCAGCTGCGACAAAACGAGGTTGATATCCTGGTGGCCACTCCGGGACGCTTGCTCGATTTCAACCAGAAAGGGGAGGTTGATCTGAGTGCCGTTGAGGTGTTGGTGCTGGATGAGGCAGACCGGATGCTGAGCATGGGCTTCATTCCGGATGTGCGCGCTATTATCCGCAGTACACCGCATAAAAAGGAGCGCCAGACCCTGCTGTTCAGCGCCACGTTCTCCGACCAGATCATGCACCTGGCGGGCCTCTGGACCCTGGATGCGGTGACAGTCGAGATCGAATCCGAGCAGGTGACTGCAGAAAATGTTGAGCAGATCGTCTATGTGGTTAGTGAGGAGCATAAATTCAATCTGCTTTATAACCTGGTGAGCCAGAAAGAGCTGGAGCGGGTGATGGTGTTTGCGAATCGTCGTGATCAGACCCGTCGTCTGACCGAGCGGCTTACGCGCACGGGTATTCAGGCGGCGCTGCTGTCGGGTGAGGTGAGCCAGGCGCAGCGGGTTAAAACGCTGGAAGCGTTTCGTGGCGGTAAGATCAAGGTGCTGGTGGCGACGGATGTCGCGGGCCGGGGGATTCATGTTGATGGGGTCAGCCATGTGATCAACTACAATCTGCCCGATGATCCGGAAGATTATGTGCACCGTATTGGTCGAACCGGGCGTGCTGGCGCTGCCGGTATCTCGTTCAGCTTTGCCTGTGAGTCGGATGCTTTTATGATTCCTGATATCGAGGAGTTGATCGGGCATCGGCTAGGCTGCGTCCATCCCGATGAGAAACTGTTGCAACGTCCCCAGTGAAATGATGATGACCTATTCAGAAAACGCTCAATCCAACACCATGGCGACCTTAGACCCGCTAACGATCAGTGTCCTTGGCGGAGGCAGTTTTGGTACGGCAGTGGCCAATATCGCCGCGATGAATGGTTATCAGGTCTATCAATGGATGCGCAACGCCGAGCAGGCTCAGGAGATGGCTGCGAAACGCGAAAACAGCCGCTACCTACCGGGTTTTGCATTGGATGAAAAACTCCACCCGGTCAATGATTTTGATGCGGTTGCTCGCAGCCAGGTGGTGTTTGTTGCGATTCCCAGCAAAAATTTCAGGAAGGTGGTACGGCAGGTCGCCACCCGACTGCAGCCCGGACAGATGCTGGTCAGTACCACCAAAGGAATAGAGCCGGAAAGCTTCAAGCTGATGAGTCAGATCCTGACAGAGGAGGCGCCTCAGTGCCATGTAGGGGTGCTCAGTGGTCCTAACCTGGCTAAGGAGATCGCCGTTCGTCAGCTGACTGCTACCGTCATCGCCAGCGACCATGCTGATCTGTGCAACTCTATCCAAGCAATTCTGCATTGCGATTTTTTCCGCGTTTACGCAGGCTCCGACCGGTATGGTGTGGAGTTGGGTGGTGCACTTAAGAATATTTATGCGATTGCTGCGGGGATGAGTGCGGCACTGGGGATGGGTGAAAACACCCGGAGCATGCTGATGACCCGGTCGCTGGCGGAGATGAGTCGTTTTGCGGTGCATATGGGCGCCGATCCATTAACGTTCCTGGGATTGGCCGGGGTGGGCGATCTGATAGCGACCTGTATGTCGCCGCTGAGCCGTAATTATCGGGTAGGCTTCGCGCTGGGTCAGGGGCGCGACCTGGAGGCGATCATTGATGAGCTGGGTGAGGTTGCCGAGGGCGTGAACACCTTAAGGTACGTGAAGGCTAAAACCGATCAGCTGGGTATCTATATGCCACTGGTACAAGGGTTGTACAGTGTCGTCTTTGAAGGCAAGAATGTTCCTGCGGTGATTGGCGGGATGATGATGGCGGCTCAGGGCGATGATGTTGAATTCGAATTGCTCGATAAGTCGACCAAGGCGTAACGACAGTGGCATTGGAGCTGTTGCTGTTGCGCCATGGCGAGGCGGGGTTCAGCAGCCCTGATACGGAACGCAGCCTGACGGCTAGGGGGATCGAGCAAACCCAAGCGGTCATTAAGCGGCGTGCACAGGCGCTGGCGGGGTTGACGGCGGTCTATGTGTCACCCTATCGGCGTGCTCAGCAGACCCTGGTGTTGCTTACCGATACGCTCGAGTTACCTGCGAGTCAGTGTTTCGATGGGCTTCAGCCCGACAGTTCGGTCACTCAGTTGATCGAATGGCTGCAGCCGCAGCAGGGACGAATTCTTCTGGTTGCGCATAATCCACTGCTGTCCCGACTGCTTAACCGGCTTCTAGGTGGCTCACAGGCTGTCTCTTATACACATCT
>SDWN01000573.1 GCA_004195305.1 Neptunomonas sp.
TTTTATATCATCTCAATCAGTGTTCAAGCGCTTTGTATTTTTCCCGAAGGCGATTACGGATCGCCACGGCGCTCAGGTTCAACAGGACGATCACCAACACCAGCAGCAGTGCTGTGGCATAGACCAGCGGCCGCGCTGCTTCGACGTTGGGACTTTGAAAGCCGACATCGTAGATATGAAAGCCAAGGTGCATAAATTTCTGATCCAAATGGACAAACGGGTAGTTTCCATCGACGGGCAGCGCGGGCGCCAGTTTGACCACCCCGACCAACATCAGCGGCGCCACCTCACCGGCAGCGCGTGCTACCGCCAGAATCACGCCGGTCATCATCGCCGGGCTAGCCATCGGCAACACCACCTTCCACAGCGTCTCCGCTTTGGTCGCCCCTAACGCCAATGAACCTTCGCGCAGCGAACGAGGAATCCGCGCCAACCCCTCTTCAGTGGCAACGATCACCACCGGCAGGGTCAGCAACGCCAGGGTCAGCGAGGCCCACATCAAGCCAGGCGTGCCAAAGGTCGGTGCTGGCAACGCCTCGGGGAAAAATAGCTGGTCGATATTGCCACCCAGAAAGTAGATAAAGAAGCCGAGCCCAAACACTCCGTAAACAATCGACGGAACCCCGGCCAGGTTGTTAACCGCGATCCTGATCAACCGGGTCAACGGCCCCTGCTTGGCATATTCGCGTAGATACACCGCCGCGATAATGCCAAATGGCGTCACCAGAATGGCCATCAGCAGCACCATCATCACGGTACCAAAAATCGCCGGAAACACCCCTCCCTCAGTATTGGCTTCGCGCGGCTCATCGGTCATAAACTCCCATAGTTTGCCGAAATAAAACAGCACCTTATCCAGCCACGACATCGCATTGGGCCGATATGCATGAACGATCTTGCTGAGCGAAATCTCCAGTTGCTGACCTCCGGCGGCCTCCGCCACCAGGCTGTCGCGTTCTATCTGGGTGTAAAGCTCGACCAGTCGTTGCTGCATCCCTGCATATTGCAGGTCTAACGCCGCACGCTCAGAGGCGATATCAACCTGAGCGGCAGGCGTGAGATGATCCTCAAGTTGCAGTCTGCGTTCACGTAGACGCAGACGTTCAAACAGAGCATTAACGGTGCCGATCTCATGCTTTTCGATCACCTTAATCTGCACCGCGATCGCTTCGGCACGCTCTATCCGGCGCTGCAGATCACTCCACAGCCGCTCAAAGCTGGCAACATCCTGTCCGGGTTCATAACTACCCACGGTGCTGTCCGCCTGCTTCAATTGGCGCAGGTAACCGTAAAAGTTACCCCACTCACGCCGCTCAGCGGCAAATAGCTGATCGGGATAGGTAACCCCTTGCATTTCGGTTTCCAGGACCCAGCGGAAGTCACTTCCGGTCAGATCACGGTTACCTACTTTTAGTAGATCTCGGCGTACAAACTCGACCCCTTCGGCCACGTTGACACCCGCCTCACGCAACTGAACCGCGGGGTCAATTTTGGTGTCGGCCACCTCACCAATGACCTGAGTGACGCGGCCATCATTTTCACGGTAATCCGCCTGGAGGATATCCGCAGGCCAGAAATGTCCCAAACCGCGCACCGCGATCAGCAGCAACAATCCTGCGACCATAATCACGTTCAGCGCGACTGCCCCAGCCGTAAGCCAGACCCAAGGCTGACCGGTTTTTATCCATGCTTTTACGGAGATGTTCATCAGTTGTTATTCCTCAAACCCGGTACGTCAAACACACACTGCTGGCCTACGACTATCATAGTGATCCGTACTTACGCCGCAGACGCTGGCGGATCAGCTCAGCCAGGGTATTGACGACAAAAGTGAAGCTGAACAGCACCAGCGCCGCTAGGAACAGAATCCGGAAGTGCGAGCTGCCCACTTCGGCCTCGGGCATCTCAACCGCGATATTAGCGGCCAGGGTGCGCATCCCTTCGAACAGGTTCATATCCATGATCGGCGTGTTGCCGGTTGCCATCAGTACGATCATTGTTTCACCGACCGCACGCCCCATGCCGATCATCACCGCCGAAAAAATTGCCGGACTCGCGGTAGGTAGTACCACCCCGATCAGGGTCTGCCAGGGCGTTGCCCCCAGTGCCAGTGAGCCATTGCTGAGCGACTGCGGAACACTGAAAATCGCATCCTCGGTGATCGAAAAGATGGTCGGTATAACCGCAAAACCCATCGCCACCCCCACCACCAGCGCGTTACGCTGGTCGAAGCTGATGCCCAGATCACGGGTGATAAAGCCCCGCATATCGCCGCCGAAAAACCACTCTTCGATGCTCACGCCCAGCGGCAGACAGAACCAGCTCAGCAGCGAAATAACCGGAATCAACACCAGTGCATCCCAACCTTCGGGAACTCGTAGCCGGATCACCTTGGGCAGGTTATGCCACAGATAAGCGAACAGCAGAACCCCCAGCGGCACCACCGTAAATAGTGCAAATACGCTGGTCAGCTGATCCTCGATAAAGGGCGCCAGCCACAGCCCGGCCAGAAACCCCAGGATCACCGTCGGCAGTGCTTCCATCAGCTCAATAAAAGGCTTGATCTTGGTGCGCAGCTTTGGTGCCATAAAGTAAGCCGTATAGATCGCACCGCAGATCGCCAGCGGGGTTGCCAGCAGCATCGCGTAAAACGCGGCCTTAAGGGTACCAAAGGCCAATGGCGCCAAGGAGTACTTGGGCTCGAAGTCATCATTGGACGCTGACGACTGCCAGATATAATCCGGTGTTTCGTAACTTTCGTACCAGACCTCCTGCCACAGCGAACTCCAAGACACCTCCGGGTGTTCGTTATCTACCTGCCAAAGACTGATCATCCCCGCGCCGTCTTCAAGCAACAGCGCATTGGCCCGAGGGGCCATCGCGATCTGCACCACGCCCTGGTCAGTCAGGGTCTGGGTCAATACCCGGTTATGCGCGGTTGAATTGTAGAAGCTGACCTCGCCGTTTTGTTCCGCCACCACAAACCCTTTACGCCGGTGCTCGGTCGTCAGCGCGACAACCGCCGTAGGACTCGGATCACTGAAACTACGAATCTTGGTCAGCAGATAAGCATTCGCCTGATCGCGAACTAAAAACCATTGCTGGGTGATGCCCAGGCTATCGGAGATCAGCAACGAGGTACCGCCAAGCAAGAATTCAGCCCGGGTAATCTCACCCTCAGTGGCCCGAATCAACGGGTGTACCGCGGGTGCGGTAAAGTCCCGCAAGTCAACTGCCGTCAGTCCGCCGCTCTGGCGCACCACGAATAACCAGCGGCCATCTGGACTGATCAGCAGCCGCATAACCCCCTGAGTATCGATTGCAATTTCAGTGTGGTCAGTACTGATCTCGACCTCGTCGGTCATAAAGTTGACCTCTTTCTCGAATCGGCTAGCAATCAATTTGCCCTCCGTATCCAAGGCCACCGCTAACAGCTGGTCTTCGCTATCGCGCACCGCCAGACGGCTCACGACACCCAGTTGCGGGGCCAGCGCCAAAGCAGCGTCCGCATACGGGTACTCGATATGCGGGTTAATGGTGCGCACATCGTTGGGATAGCTCACATTATACTGGTGCTGCGCATAGGTCAGATGACCGTCAGCATGCGCCAAGGCAAAGGTTCGCAGGGCTTCAGAGCCAAGCGCAAAGGCAACCGGCTCTGCTGCAGAGGCACCGATCTGCTGCTGCAGTTTAAGCGCGCCATTGCGGGTATCGAAAAAGCTAGCCTGCCCCTTGATATCGACACGCAACCCGACCTCGGCCTGCTCTTCGGCAGTGAGATACCAGGTTGGCACATCGGCACCGGGCCGCGCATAGGGCTCAACCGCTTGCCCCTGGTGCTGCCACGGTTTGATATCAGCCGCATAAAACAGTGGCATCACCTCATACAACAGGTAGATAAAGATCAGCATGATAGCAACGATCACGCTCAGACCGCCGATGCCGACCGCCGCTGACGCTAATCGATCCTTAAACCGACGATAGCTGCGCAGCCGTGCAGCCGCAGGCGTATCAAACTGAAGATCGGGCGCTGTTGGTGTAATAGCGCTGTCCATAGAGGCCATTGAGGTATTCGCTGATTTAGTCATGCTGCTAGGGTATCAAGTTGATGTGACGAAATTATTACAGCTTGTCATATCAGCAAAGCATAACCGCCACCTTAAACCGCACGCTGTTTTCGCCAAACGGCAACATCCACCGCTTCCGGAATACGCCCGCTATGACTGACGCAAGAGCAAAACAGTAGGTGTGCAAGTGAGCGTCCATATGCCGTGCCGATGCGGCTTCTAAGATTGACTGAGGGTTATCTTAATCATGAAAACCAATGCCGCTCATGGTAAGGCCACTTGACCTTTGATGCAGCGTTGATAACGACTCGGTTTCAGCGTCAGAATCTAATCAGGATAAAGGCTACGCATCCCTAATTTATTACAAGGCTGAAGATACACGAAAGAGTCGCGCGAAAGTTCAATACTGAGTAACCCTGCGAGAAGAAGATCCGCGTACAGGCCGATCGTATAATCCCCCCTCGCAGCAGCAGAGCAATCCAGCTGTTCGCGGAACAGGCCGCCTGCGGCGTGGATCATAAACCCTAAATAGCACCCCCCCCAGCACGGAGTGCTGGGGGGTTCTCTTAATAGGCGCTTGGCGATGGAAGTCCTGCGGACGAATACGCCGCAGTCGCCCCGTCGGGGCAAAGCCGTGCTTTGCCAATTCCCGCCGTGGCCCTACTCTACATGGGTTGAGCGGCCGCAAGCGGCACTATTCTATTACCCCATGTGAGATCCGTTTAAGTAACAAATATAATCGAGTAGGGTGAGGCGTCACCGCCTCATCCCTCTCACAGAACCGTACGTACGGGCCTCGTA
>SDWN01000575.1 GCA_004195305.1 Neptunomonas sp.
GCCCAGTATTGTTGCAAAGCAAGGATCAGCCCCTGAAAGGTGCTGGTATCGGCGTTTATTGAGTCACTCACGGTTTTGTCACCATATCAGTGGGTTTAAGGCTTCGAGGAAGTCAAGGTTTCGCGGCGTTGTCCGGCATCCGTACGTCGCGATTCCATCGCGCGTGAAAAGCGCCTGTAGCCCCATTAAAACGCCAAATTATACATCAAGCCTGTGTTATAGGGGCTGTTATTGGGGTGGACGCAGAATTCGCACACGAAATCGTACGCTAAGGCGTCGATCTGTCAGGTTGAAGTCTGAGAGGCTGCGCCAAAGGTGTCAGATAACGCCAGAATGGGCTCCAAACTTACAGGATTTACAGGCCTCGCTTGACGCCCATCTGAAGTACACTCCAATCTGACTACGCAGTAGTGAGAGGCCTGAGCTACTGGTCTAGCCAATCTACCAAGATATTGGGTCGTCATATCTCACCCAGCTGCAGGTACGCCCAATAGCCGCCGCACAAACTGATACTGCTTTGCCTTCAGTCAGCGGCAAGAGTCGCCTCATTGCTGCCGCTGAAGGTCTGCGAAAACTGCAACCATCGCAGCTCGCCAGAAACATGGAAGCGGACGTTGATCCTGCTATCCTCCGCGCCAGGTAGCGATGGGACCTGTGACTTAGCGCGCATCAGCCTTGATTTGTATTGGGACGCAGATCAGCTCGCTGTGTTCTTTTCCGCATGAGCCAAATTCAATCTGGAGATGGAGGTGGGGCTCGATGGTGGGTGATGAATGCGTGAACCGCTGACTTCAGCTGATGCGCCCAGAGCGGAAGTCCAGGGGCTGTCGAATTAAAGACTCTTTCTGACATAAAACTGTCTAATATAAAGGCTCAGACTTGATCTGACTGTCGATGTTGGGCTGGGGCTAAAAATAACTGTATAAGCGGTGAAATGCGTTAGGTCAGCGATGTATGGCCAGTATGGACGATAGACGGGCGGGCCCGAGGAAAAAGTTTTTGAGATTTTGACGTCTATATCTTCTATGCATTGACTTGAGTGCGATGGGCGGTTGAGGGGCTTGGCGCATTTTCGAGATTACTCTGAGTGGTGTGGCTTAAAAGGATGGAAAAATGGCACATAGATTTCATCTCGCAATCGCTGCCGGCGACCTAGATGTGGCCTTGAATTTCTATTGCGACCTGCTTGGTTGCGCGCAAGGACATTCAGAAACGGGAAGCCGCGACGGGTGGGTCGATATTGATTTCTGGGGGAACGAACTTACACTCCATGCCTCAAAATCCGACGAATCGGTGCATGGCAATCGGCATGACGTAGATATGGGTAATGTTGTTGTTCCCCATTTTGGCGTACATCTATCCGCGTCAGACTTCGCCAAACTTAAGCAACGACTCTATGACCGCAAGGTTACTTTCGTGAACAAACCCTATATCCGCTTCGCCGATACAGTCTTTGAACAGGAAACTTTTTTTATTGCGGACCCACATGGCAATGTCTTGGAAATCAAAACCATGAAAAATCCCGACAAGCTATTTGAAATCCTCAAATAGCTGTTACCACGGGAACATGTGGTTCGCTCTATTTAAAAAACGCGCTCTCTTCCCTTAGGGACCCTCTGAACAAGTCATAGGCTTTCTCTGCGTTCAGGGCGGTCCCAGATCTGTGTTGGCAAATTTCGACAGGCAACCAGCCTGCCTTCAAATTGCCGCCTTGACCTGGAACCGCCCTGATTGCCAGAGGCGTCGATGACCTATTCAGAGGGTCCTTAACTTCGTGGCTCATCCAGGTATGACGGCAAGGTTGTCAGCCGAGAGTCTTCTATCGGGCCGCCGATCGTGAAATGGTACAGGTCTTGGTATTGACTGCCTTCGAGGCCGAGGACTTCGTGCATCGAGTCATCGAAGTAGCAGCCGATACCCGTGCTGCGAATGCCGGCCGCTTCAGCTTCAAGGTAGAGTACCTGACCGATAACACCCGCTTCCCAAAACAGGCGCGGATAAAATGCAGGACCGTAAGAACTCAGGGAGGCTTGGTATTCCGCAATCATACTCAGGCTGAAGCAGCTATCGCTCGCAATGCTCTGTGAACAGGCTATCTGCCTAGCAACATTCCGTGCATCGGCCGCTATAAGGCAATATAGCTCGAGTTGTTCTGGGCAACCCGGGGGGCGCCTCCATGAATCAGCCTGGGTGAGGGCCGCTTCCAAAGCTTTTTTTTGTGCAGGGGCGCGCACCAAGATGTAAAGTCCAGGCGCCAGATCGTCCACCCGATGAACAAAAAGAGCCAAGTGAATGTGGGGCTTCCAGGGAAGTGTGCCGAAGGGAATGCTGCCAGGAACGGCCAACGTCTTTTGCATGATACGAAAGAAGGTGTCCCTAGAGATACTCGTCTCGGCGTCCATAGCTACGGCACTACGGCGCTGGCGAATCATTTTATAAAGGGCAACCGGGCGAGCGTCCAAAGGGCTATATTTCAAATGTCCAGGTTGCAAAGGTCTAGGTTTCGGCTGGCTTTGCGATTGATCATACCAACTCGAACCACGGGGCTTTCTAACCGCTAAGGCTATTTCCTCCATTCCCCAGTCAACGTGCGATGGACTCAGTTGGTTGGGTCGGCCCCGCCAGTCAAGAGTGGCAAAAGCCAGAATAGCCTCTGCGGGTAAGCCAACCTGATTCGTTGCTTCTGTACATGGGCTCAAGGCTATCAGTACATCCGGTTCTTCCGACTCGGCGTCGTGCTTACGAAATGTACCGGTGAGTAACGCCAGTTCATTGGTGCTCAGATCGTCCAGGATTCTTGCCTGCCATCCCTGCCCGGCAGCGGCGAGACTGATCGCCGCGATGGCGTGACCCGCATCGTGCTGGCAGTAGCGATAGCCGCGCGGACCATACTTCCAAGCCTCTCGCCAGTGAATAGACGTGAGAACCATGAAGCAGCTGCCCTTAGGCGAGCTCGCACCAAGCTGCTTCCATAGCCCTAAGTCAAACTCTGTAAGTACCTCCAGCCCGTGTTCTTTCGGTGCGTAATGGCTGACCATGGGCTTATCGCATAGCCCTTCAACAGGGCCGCAGATCAGGTAGCCCTCGGTTGGATGCAGGTTGCCGCTGGAGGGGTTGACGCGTAGCGCCCAACGAGTCTCCCCCGTACTCTTCCAGGCAGATATCGCCAGGCTGTTGTAGAAGAGTTGCGATATGCTGGAAAAGTTCGGTGAAGTAGGGGAGATCCGGCCTTGAGCAAAGGCATTGTCGTAGAGCGGTTCATTAGAAGGCGGGGGGAGATCCAGCAGGATTAAACGCGTGTCCTCATACCGACGAAAAGGGTTCGGCTGATTGCTCCAGTCTAAACACCCCGGACCACTGGCATAACGCTGGAGGGAATGTTTCGTCGCCTGATGATAATCGAAAACTTTCTGAAGCGGGCTTGGGCTATTTCCGGGGGCTTGGTTCATTCTGATCGTTTCCACGCGTCGGTGTTAGCCAAGGTTTCTATATATCGAGCATGCAAGCTTGGCTTACCTATAGGGTAGACCTTAACTGAACACGACAGATTGAGTATGGGTAGAGGTGTGGCGAATGGTCGTTAACGCGCCCTTAAACGGTCATTGACGTTGCGTGATATCAAGTTCTCACTTTCGGTCGCCCATGCGCCCGTTGCTGACATTTCAGGATACGCTCTGAAGCTTTGTTGCGTTCAACTTCTGCCCTGAGGCGCACCCGTCACTAAAGCATAGTTTCTATCCATCAGAGCGGTAGCGGCTATGGGTAATTTAATACCCGAGTATTGCAATCAGGAAAGAGCGGTCTTATAGTTTTAATACTGTAAAATTTAATAGTGACATCTAATGGAAACAGTGCCTCAGGTTGCCGTTCGCGGTACAAGGAGGGATGGCCATGACGCTGAACAATCTTATCGGCAACACCCCGCTGGTTGATCTCAGTTATTTCAGCCCCGACCCTAACAGGGTCCAACTGTACGCCAAAGCTGAGTGGCGCAACCCAGGAGGCTCGCTTAAGGACCGGCCGGTCGCCCGCATGCTCGATGAAGCGGTAAAGAGCGGCGCCCTGACAGCGGACAAGACCGTGCTCGATTCATCCAGCGGCAATGCCGGCATCTCCTACGCGATGATCGGCACCGCCCTCGGCTTCAAGGTCAATATCGTCATTCCCGGTAACGCCAGCACCGAGCGCAAGCGGCGCCTGCGCGCCCACGGTGCGGAACTGATAGAAACGGACCCGCTGGAGGGGTATGACGAGGCGTTGAGACAGGTACATGCCCTCTATGAGGAGCAGCCGCAGCGATTTTTTTTCTGTGACCAGTATGCCAACCGGAACAATGTCCTGGCCCATTACGAAGGCACGGCGGGGGAGCTGATCCGCCAGATCGAAGGCCCTATCACCCACTTCGTCGCCGGGGTCGGCACCGGCGGATCAATCACCGGTATCGGCCGCCGCCTCAAGGAGACCTGGCCCTCGGTTAAAATAGTGGCGGTACGCCCTCAGCGCTGGCCCGGCATCGAGGGGCTTAAACCTCTGGGAGAACCTCAGGATATCGTGCCAAAAATACTGGACCAGAGCCTGATCGACCGCTGGCTGGATGTGCGGGCGGATGAGGCCAAGGCTTACTGCTGGGAACTGGCACGCAGGGGTTTTTTTGTCGGACACTCCTCCGGCGCCTATCTGGCGGCCTGCGTCAGACTGATGAGTGAGCTCGAATCCGGGATCGTTGCCACCCTGATGTGTGATATCGGCGAGCGTTACTTCAGTGCCGGACTCTGGGACTGAGGGGACAGCTGCTATGAGCATCCGGATCACCGCCGCTATCCGCCAAGCCATGCTGGACCAGGCCCTGGAAAGT
>SDWN01000580.1 GCA_004195305.1 Neptunomonas sp.
CAGGAGACGTTGGATAAAGCCGCTGCCATGCTCCGTTTGATGCACGACGTGCGGATGGACCCTTTGGCTGAGGGATCACTGAGCGATGCCCAGCCGAATGTGGAGGAGCAACAAACGGCTTGATCCTCAATCCCGGATTAAACTCGCTTCGAATCCCTGCCGCCGAGCGCTTAAGAGGATGCCGATCAAGTGGCTTGCAGAAAAGCGAGGTACTGCTGTCGTTTGCACCATAAGTCTGCATAAATAACGAAATAGTTTGCATAAATTGCAGTATAAGTCTGCATAGGCCTGTTACTTGAAGTAAATGCATGAGAACGTCAGGTCAAATAATGCGACTTTGCTGCCATGCAGCTTAAAATGCGTCATGCGGCGGGATTAACTCAAGAGCAAGTCGCTGAGCGCATGGGCACACGCAAGAGCAATATCAGCCGGTTAGAGAAAGGCACCAACGCTACCGTCGGCACCTTGGAGAAGTACGCCAAAGCTTGCGGCTACCATCTAAGCGTAGGGTTTGAGCGCCTGACGGTCTGACGCGCATAACAGGCGGGGTCGCAAAAGCGGACACTCCAGAATCAATAATAAGCGTCCGGCAGAGGCAGGAATTGTTGACACTTTGCAGGCGCTCCCACGTTTTATTTTAGGAGTCATGTATTTCAGCTGTATCGACATTGCTGACATTTAGGGCTGGCTAATATTCAAGGCGATTTATGATCTTCATTTCGAAAACCGGACATTTCCGAAGGTAGTTGTAGGTAACATATTAGACCTTTCAACACGCTTTCGGAAGAAACAAGAGCAAGAGGGTCTGGCTCTAGAAAGGCGCATTTTTGGTTCGAAGGATACCACTTAGGCGGTATCGCCATGCTCTAGCTGACTGATGATCTCCACCAACTGCTCTACCCCTTCCTTCGTATTCGACAGCTCTCTGGGCCGCGTACAACCTAACCCCATATGTGGGGTATCCATCCATTGGTCAGCCGCCTCTGTGCTGCCAAAGTAGCCAACAGCAGCCTCGAACAGGCTTTGTCGTGCCTCATCTAGCGTCATCGATTTCACCTCTTAAACAGTATAGCTGCCTGCTTTCGGGAAATTGCCATGACCACTATTGAATTATGTAACCGTTAGCCATTCTGCCGGCATAGGCATTGATCCCTCGGCGGTTCGCAGGAGCTGCTATGTCTCGCGCTACTCGGAGGAGTGGCAGCACGCGTCGGAGGTGCCTCGGTGATAACGGGAACGCTACGCGTAACCCTATAGGGCATGTTCGCCATGAGGCTGACCGCAGCAGTAGGCACTCTGTTTGGCTGGGCCTTATAGGGCAGTTAAAACCTGAGGCGGCCTACGTCTTGGAAACAGTTGACTACTCGTTGGGCTCATCATGGATCTGCACTCGCCCATCCTGGATGCGCACGGCAAAACTGGCGATATCCTCAAACGCTGGCGGTTTGAGTACACGACCCGTCTTCAGGCAGAAACAGGCACCGTGGCGGGGGCAGGTCACTGTTTCCGCTTCGATAACACCGCCATCGAGTTCACCATCATCGTGGCTACATCTGTTCTCCACCGCATACAAACGCCCTGCCAGATTAACCAGCAACACGCTGTAATGCACCAGTTCAACCACGGTGTGCTGCCCCGGTCCCAGAGCAGTGGTCACCTCCTGCCATTGAGCCATTTCAGATTCTCCGTCTATGCGTCGGTCGACGCCTCTGTTGAACTTCACCACGACATCAATCGATTACAGCCATTTATTATATCAATCTATTACAACATCCCCAGCTGCAGCTTAGCCGCTTCCGACATTCGGTTCGCGTCCCAGGGAGGATCGAACACCAGCTGCACCTCCACCGAACGTATCCCCCGCACCTGCAGCAGTTTTCGCTTCACATCCGCCGCCAGTACCGCACCCATGCCACACCCCGGCGCCGTCAGGGTCATCCGCACCTGAATATGGTGGCCGCCCTCCGGGCGCCGACCGATAGCACAGCTGTAGATCAGCCCCAGGTCCAGAATATTGACGGGGATTTCCGGGTCATAGCACGTCATTAACTGCCGTCGAACCTCCTGATGATCCACCGGCTGGTCGTCGCATGCTGCTGGCGCAGCAGCCTTCGTAGCCTCCCGGTCCAATTCCAAGCCCAAGGCATCGGCATCACGCTCGTCGATACGCACCAGATGGCTGCCGGTGTTGACCGTGTAGGTTCCTCCCAGTGACTGCTGGATTCTTATCGGGGACCCCTTCAGTAGCAAGATCTGCAGGCCTGAAGGGATCATCAGTGCATCGCAATCACGGCGCAGGTAGATGGGCTCTGTCGGGTGCATTTCACTACCTCCTCGACTATTCGGTCGTAACCCAGGGTTCAGGTTTGGCCGCGTCAGAACGCCCTTCATCGCTCAGGGCGGCTACCAGTGTATGCCAGACCAAGGTTGCGCACTTTATTCGGCTTGGAAACGCCCGCACTCCCGCCAGCACTCGAAGCTTTCCCAATAGATCCGCTCCCGTTTGCTGCTGCCCGGTGACCAACGCATGAAAATGATGGAACAGCAGTTCAGCCTCAGCCTGGGTCTTCCCTTTCAGGACTTCGGTCAACAGCGATGCAGACGCCATCGAAATGGCGCAGCCCTCGCCTTTGAAAGCGATATCTTCAATGATCGGCGCATCACCGGAACCAATCGTCAGGAAGAGCTTCAGACGATCACCACACAGCGGGTTGTAGCCTTCCCGGGAATAGTTGTATTGCTCGGGCACCCTGAAATTACGCGGGTGACGGCCATGATCGAGAATGACCTCCTGATAGAGTTCACGTAGTTCCTGATTCAGCATTGCTTCATTCCGTACTATTTATTGCTCGTTACTAGTGAAATAGACGCTGCACCTCGTGTAAGCCCGCCACCAGGGCATCGATATCGGTGCGGCTGTTGTACAGCGCTAGAGATGCCCGAGCAGTGGCTGCTACACCGAAGCGCTCCATCAGCGGCATGGCGCAATGGTGACCGGCACGAATCGCGATTCCCTGCTGATCCAAAATGGTTCCGATATCATGGGCATGCGCCTCGGCCATCACGAAGGAGAGAATTCCCACCTTGTTCTGTGCGGTACCGATCAAGCGCAGCCCCTCAATCATGGCCAGCGCCTGGGTGCCGTAATCCAGCAATGCCCGCTCATGCAGAGCAATGCGGTTCAGCCCTATGCCGGCGATATAGTCGAGCGCCGTTGCCAGGCCGATAGCGCCGGCGATATGCGGGGTGCCCGCCTCAAAGCGGTAAGGCAGGACGTTATAGTCGGTTTTTTCGAAGCTGACCCGGCTGATCATGTCACCGCCACCCTGATAGGGATCCATCTCCTCCAGCAGCGCCCGTTTGCCGTAGAGCACCCCGATACCGGTGGGACCGTAGACCTTATGGCCGGAAAAAGCGTAGAAATCGGCATCGAGCGCCTGCACGTCGACCTGCAGATGGGGTATCGCCTGGGCGCCGTCAACCAGCACCACGACACCGGCGTCATGGGCCAGGGTGATCATCTCCGCCACCGGGTTGACGGTGCCCAGGGCGTTGGACACCTGGGTAACGGCAAGCAGACGACAGTGTGGCGTCAGCAGCGCTGTGAATGCCTGCCACTCGATCTCACCGGCATCGTTAATTGGCACCACCCGTAATTGAGCCCCCGTCTGTTGACACAGAATCTGCCAAGGAACGATGTTGGAGTGATGCTCCATGGCTGTGAGCAGGATCTCGTCGCCGGGTTTGATCCTTGGCCGGGCGTAGCTTTGCGCCACTAGGTTGATCGCTTCCGTGGTCCCGCGTACGAAGATGATCTCTTCGCGCTGGCGGGCATTCAAGAAAGCCTGGACGCGATCCCTAGCCACCTCATAGGCGAAGGTGGCCTCTTCACTCAGGGTATGGGCGCCCCGGTGGACATTGGCATTGGTCTGCAGGTAATACTGCTGGAGCCGATCCACCACCGCCAGCGGCTTCTGGCTGGTGGCGGCAGAGTCCAAATAGATCAGGGGCGAGCCATGTACCTGCCGGTTCAGTATCGGAAAGTCCTGGCGCCAGCCAGCCAGGTCAAAGGTGCTGTCATCGGGACGACCATCAGCCTCAGCATAAGAGCTGGCACCGGCCTTTGGCTTAGCCTGGGAGGGTGACGGGGAAAACGGTTGGCGCAGGTTCATAACGAGCCCTCCATAGACAACTCCCCGCCCATCGACAGCCCCCCGCCCAGCTGAGATGCCAGGGTAGCGCAGGTCAAGGCCAACAGCCGTTCGCTTAACGGCCCTGAAGGGATGCGACCGAGGGCTTCCCGGGCGAAGGCGAACGTCAGCAGGGCACGGGCCTGATCACGTTCCAGGCCCCGGCTGCTCAGGTAGAACAGCGCGTCGTCGTCCAACTGCCCCACTGCGGCGCCATGCGAGCACTGCACATCATCGGCCTCTATCTGCAACTCCGGTTTGGTATCAATTTCAGCCCCGATTGAAAGCATCAGATTTTTATTGACCTGCCGGGCATCGCTTTGCTGAGCGCCCGGATGGACCACGGCGATGCCATTGAACACCCCCCGGGCCCGGTCGTTGAGAATACCTTTGTAGAACACCTCGCTGCGACAGCCGGGCTGGAGGTGATCGATCCGCAGGTGGTTATCCAGATGCTGTCGCCCGCAGAGCAAATAGAGCCCGTCCAGCTGGGTCTCAGCGCCGCCAGCGTTCAACCGGACCTGGACATCATTACGACAGATTCCGCCTCCCAGGGTCAGCGAGAAGCTCTGGAAGCGACTGTTTTCGGCCTGCTCGACATGGAGTCCGGCGATATGATGTCCCTGAGCACTCTCACGCAATAGCTTGCAGTGGGTC
>SDWN01000805.1 GCA_004195305.1 Neptunomonas sp.
ACTTCAAACTCTTCTGGTTGTCATTTGAAGCGATCAGCTCTTTTAGCATTGCGCCGTTGCGGCTGTGTATGGGCATCGGTGCGATCGTCACGGTCTTTGCGTTTGTGATGGCAATGATCATCATCCTGCAGCGCCTGCTTTACAGTATCGAAATTCCGGGATATGCCCTGGGTACTGCCAGCATGTTCCTGCTCGGCGGGGTTCAACTGATATTTCTGGGCGTGATCGGTGAGTATATCGGAAAAATTTATACCCAGGTCCAGGGTCGACCCATCTATATCCTCAATGACAGTCCTGCACAGACCCAATCAAATGATAACGTGACCCGCAAAGACGACGCTAGATCTTCGCGCCCGGATGAAAACAGCTCTTCAGATGAGTAGTGTCGGCAAGGAGTCCTGGCGTAACTATCGTCGCTTTTTATGGCTAATGGCCGCGATGTTGTTAATCGCCTGTTTACGCGTAATAGACGATCCAGATATCTGGTTTCATCTCAGTTTTGGGCGTGAAATTGTGACTAACGGCATCCCTGATCAAGAGTTCCTGGTCTTCACCCGTTTCGGTGAGCCGGCCGACTACAACTCCTGGGGATTCGGTGTCCTGTACTTTGAAGCCTGGTCAATGCTCGGGCTCTATGGCATGGCTTGGATCAACGCGGCAATAGGGACCGCTACACTGCTGTTGCTAGTCCTGGCAGCACAACGCCATCAACAACCTCCTCGCTTGCTGCCACTCTGTTTGGTGGTGACCGTTGCCTATATCGGTATGGAGTTCCGACTGGTTTACCGACCGGAAACGCTGCTATACCTGGCCATCGCCGCTGAGATATTGCTGCTAGAACGATACTTGGACGGCGCTAACTACCGTTGGCTGCTGCCGATACCGGTATTGACCGCACTGATCGCGATGTCTCACCCTTCTGCGATAATCCTTATCGGCATTGCCGGTCTCTATTCACTCCAGGCGCTGTGGGACCGACGCCTAAAGTGGCCTGATTTCAGGCGTTCCCTGGTAAGTTTGAGCACCCTGATAATCGCCGCGCTGGCACTCTCAGGTCTGACCCCTATCGGCTACGAGCAGCTACTCCTGCCGATATATTTTGCCCTCAACAGCCCTGTTACCCAGGATATCGTCGAATTTCTCCCGGCAATGGAAACAGAGTATGGCACCCATTTCCTGGTGCTTGCCATCGTCATCCCCGCTGCAATATTTTATTCCAGGCCACGCCGAATCATAGACCTGCTGCTCTATCTCGTCTTTGCCTATCTAGCGTTCAAGCACGTTCGCAATATTCCGTTACTGGCATTAGTCGGATTTGTCCCCCTGGCCCGCGCCGCCCAGCAACTGTGGCTTGCCACGCCTGCGAGAAGCAAGGGTGTGGATGCCTTAGGCATCGTATTCTGTGGCATCGTCCTGATGCTGATACCGCTACGGCAACAACTTTGGGGGATGGGTACCAGATCCAGTTGCTGCACCGAAGCAAGCGCCACCTTTCTGCGCGAACATCGCCCTCAGGGTAATCTGCTTAACTTCTACGACTTAGGCAATTACCTGGGGTGGGCCTTGAAAGGTGAATACTCTGTTTTTATTGACGGTCGTAACAACGTAGCGTCGCAAGGACTTAGGATGCACGACTTCCTGTTCCGCGCTGATCCAGGCTGGCGAAGGCTGGCAGCCCGCCACAACATCCGCACCATTGTCACGCGGGCAACACTTCCTTATTCAGGCACCCTCATCCCATTAGTTGAAGAGCTTTCTGGTGATCCACAATGGACGCTCGTAGTGGCGGAGCCTGCGGGCCTTACTTTCATCCGAAATAATGAACTGCCACAGCCCTCCCTTTCATCCCTTCCTAAACCGCAAATGATCTGGAATCAGGTTTTAGAGGAAACAGAGATGACCATCGCGCAAAATCCTGATGCTGCCGAAATATACCATTCAAGGGCTAAAGCCTTCTTGCACCTTGGGCAATCGCAAGCAGCAAACAAGAGCTTTCAACAGTATAAGGACCTGGGTGGCGTCAACAACGGCTTCCGCTAGCAGGTTGTCCGAGAATAGCGATCGTAGCGAGGGTTGCCCTGATTGCAGATCATTATCTCCCTGTTAAAGTGCGAGTATCTGCGGGACAGGGAAGTGCCCTTCATAAAGCCTGAAAAGGGCTTTATGCCCTCCTCTATCTCTCTCCACTACAATCCTCTCAACTTACTTGCCAGACGGGCTCCCGGCGATCTTGTCATGTTTTAGCGCAGAGCAGCTAAAGAATCGCCTGCAGGCAGGCTCCCACGGTGCTATCTGCTGGGTCGTGCAGGAGCCAGGCTCCCGGCGAATCCGGTGGGTGTTCGACCTATATTGACGCATCCTATTCCTCAGGGTTAATTGCCGTCTGACCGGCTTAGTTTGACTTGCCGGTCAGGGTTTACTTTACTCGAAGGGTACACCTAACAGAGCGCTCAGCGGGAGGCCTGCTTTGATCAGGTTCTTACTCAATCAGGAGCTTCGGGTGGAGGACGACATCGATCCGAGCATGACGCTCCTCAACTACCTGCGCAGTCACGTCGGCAAAATCGGCACCAAGGAGGGTTGCGGTTCGGGAGACTGCGGCGCTTGTACGGTGGCCATTGCTGAACTGGCGCAAGACCGGCTGCGCTATAGGAGCAGCAACGCCTGTCTGACCTTCCTCGCGGCGGTGCACGGCAAACAGGTGATCACGGTCGAGGACCTTAAACAGGGTGAGTGCTTGCACCCGGCCCAACAGGCGCTGGTCGACTACCATGGCTCTCAATGCGGCTTCTGCACCCCCGGGTTTGTGATGTCGTTGTTTGCACTCGGCAAAAATGCCGCCAACCCGGGTACCGCAGCGATTGAGCAGGCGCTGTCGGGGAACCTATGCCGCTGCACCGGCTACCGTCCGATCCTGGCTGCGGCCCGGGCGATGTTTACCGAGCCGGCCTATCTAGACGCGATGCCTGATGCGTTCGAGCGCAACCAGCAACAGACCCGGAATAAGCTCCGCGCCCTGCAGAGGGCGCAGCCTCCCCAGCTACACCAGGCGGCTAAACAGGTCTTTAATCCCCGTAGCCTGGATGAACTGGCCGCGCAGTTAAGTGCCCACCCCAGCGCCCGGCTGGTGGCCGGCGGCACCGATCTGGCGCTGGAGATAACCCAGCTTCACCGTCAGCTAGAGACGCTGATCCATGTCGGTGAGATCGCCGCGCTGAAGCAGATCAGGGTGTTAGATGACCGGATCGAAATCGGCGCCGCCGCGTCTCTGACTGAAGGCTATCAGACGCTGGCTGATGAGTACCCCGATTTCGGCACGCTGCTGCAGCGCTTTGCGTCATTGCAGATCCGCAATCAGGCGACTCTGGGCGGCAACCTCGGCAACGCCTCACCGATCGGCGATACCCCGCCAGCACTGATGGCGCTCGGTGCCCAGGTCGTGCTGTGCCAGAACAAGAACAAGAGCCAGAGCCAGAGCCCTAAACTGAGCCGCCGCACCCTGACACTTGACGCGTTTTTCATCGATTACCGCATCACCGCCCTGCAGCCGGGCGAATTTATCGACAAGGTGATTCTGCCCAGAGCCCGCGCCAACAGCGCGTTGCGCTGTTACAAGATCAGCAAGCGGATCGACGATGATATCTCGGCAGTACTGGGTTGTTTTAACCTGAGCCTCGTCGATGGCATGATCCAGCACGCCCGGATCGCGTTCGGGGGCATGGCGGCGATCCCCAAACGCGCCAGTCACTGCGAGGCAGCTTTAACCGGTGCGCCCTGGAACCGTGTCAGCATCGACAGAGCCCGTGAGGCACTGACCCAGGATTTCAGCCCGATCTCCGATTTCCGCGCCTCCAAGGCGTACCGGATGCGGGTCGCCAGCAACCTGCTGCTGCGCTATTTCATCGAGATCGAGCAGCCGGAGCAGGATAGCCGGGTGATGCAACCCACGCTGCTGCAACGCTATACCCAGAACGCGGTCCAGAGCTCGGCCGAGGGCCCGGTCCATGGCTAAGCAGCGCGAGCAACCGTTGATCCCGGCCCAGAACTCGGTCCAGAACCCGACCGAGGGCCCGGTCCATGGCTAAGCGGCACGAGCAACCGTTAAGCGGCGGCGTGGGATGCTGCGTTCATCACGATAGCGCCGCCAAACAGGTTAGCGGGACCGCGCTCTATGTCGATGACCGGCTCGAATGCCCCAACCAGTTGCATGTTTATGCGCGCCTGTCCGACTGCGCGCATGGCCTGATCACCAAGCTCGATACCGGTCCCTGCTATGCGTTTCCCGGTGTGGCGCTGGTGCTCACTGCAAAACAGGTGCCGGGGCAGCTGGATATTGGTGTCATTCTGCCCGGCGATCCGCTGCTGGCCGATACCAAAGTCGAGTTCTACGGCCAGCCGATTCTGGCGGTGGCCGCCTGCGACCATGACACCGCGCGCCAAGCGGCGCTGGCCGCCATCGTCGAATACCAACCGCTGCCCGCAGTATTGACGGTGCAGCAGGCGTTGGCGCAGGCATTTTATGTCGGCGCGCCGCACCAACATCGCCGCGGAGACTCCCAGGCCGCACTGGCCCGTGCCAAACATCGATTATCGGGGAGTGTCCAGATTGGCGGTCAGGAGCATTTCTATCTTGAGACTCAAGTCTGCTCGGCAATCCCTACCGAAGATGGTGGCATCCAGCTCTACAGCTCGACCCAGAATCCGAGCGAGATGCAAAAACTGGTGGCCAAGGTGCTGGGGCTGCCGTTGAACCGGGTTCAGGTCGACATGCGCCGCATGGGCGGTGGCTTTGGCGGCAAGGAGACCCAGTCCGCCGGACCCGCCTGCATGGCGGCGCTGGTGGCC
>SDWN01000808.1 GCA_004195305.1 Neptunomonas sp.
AGATGTGTATAAGAGACAGGTTCAACCAGTGGTCATCAGACGGCGACGGCCAGTAGCCAACTGAAGAGCCTGTCGGATGACCTGCTCAAGCAGGTAGAACGGTTTAAAGTGGCGTAGTGTTTGGGTGGTAGGTCAACTCGGCCTCCGCGCTTCACGCCTTCCCAAGAAACGAAAAGTCCGCCGACCGACAAGCCATTCCTGTTTGGTTTGGAAAGCGGGCGAAAAGAGCCTAACCCTCGTGTTAGGCTCTTTTCTGTCAATCAGCGTTGAAAAAAAAACCAGGCTTCAGCTTCCAATTTTGACCAGGATCGATGGGAGAAAAGTCCCTGTTGGGCCAAGGCTGTAGCTGCTTTCATGCTGGTCAATTTTCAACGCTGGACGTGGTCACAACGACTAGCTGAATAACACCAGCTGGTGTCTTTGTCGCGACATTTGCAGGAGCAGATCAGCCACTTCAAACATTCTTGAGAAGTGCGACAACGGTTGAACCGGTTAAGGAAAAATGGCTTGTAAATGACAATGCGTCATATGAAACTTTTCCTGACCTATAGACGATCTAAATATAAGAGTAACCCGATGTCTGATATAGCTGGTGAACCACCGAAGGATATAAATACCAATACGGGAACCAGGTTTAATCACCCGCCTGCTACCCTTTGGATGCTGGACCAGCAGGGGGTCATTATTCAATCTGAGGGAGTAGGGCTTCAAGCACTGGGCCGGAGTCCGGAAGATTGGCTGGGTCAGTCGGCGTACAACCTGTTTCAAGCCGATGAGGCCTCTTTGGTGGCAATTAGGCGGGCGCTGCAGGGTATGGCCGGTTCGTATACCATTCAACTGAATGGCCGATGGCTTCAGGTGCACAGCGCACCCGTCTTCAGCGAGCATCACGCGGTGATCGGTGCGAGCGTCGTATCGATCGATGTGACTGAAAACCGCCCAGAAAAAGGTGCATCTGCGGCTGTTCTTGGCACTGAAGCAACGCAGACAAGCGCCTCTTTCTTGAACGCAGCAACCTTCCCGTCTGACCAGGGTTCAATTCGTAACACCACAGAGGTGGAGCGACAAGCATCGGCCTGCCAGTTGAAGGTTTTGTCCCAGGCTATTGAGCAGGGGCCCGTCAGCGTTATGATCACCGATGCCGATGGCTGTATCAATTACGTAAATTCTGCGTTTTCCACCCGGATGGGTTACTGCCTCGATGAGATCAAGGGGCTGACGCCACGGGTTATCAAGGGAGGCGATACGCGACCGGAAGTTTATGAAAACCTCTGGCGAACCATTAGGTCGGGGGCAGTTTGGCATGGTGAGCTGCTCAACCGTACCAAGGATGGAAAAGCCGTTTACGAGCGCCAGACGATCACCCCGATCAGAAACAGTGAGGGCAACATTGTCCACTATGTTGCGATCGAGGAGGACATTTCTCGCCTTAAGACCTCCGAGCGCGCGCTGCGAAAGTCCAATCGTATGTTACGGATGTTGTCCGAGTGCAATCAAGCGCTAGTCCGTTCCTCGACGGAACAGGAGCTGCTCGACGGTATCTGCCGCATTCTCGTTGATCATGGGGGGTACCCCTGCGCTTGGATCGGGGCGGCTAACAGCTCAAGTGCAGATAGCATCAGAGCGGTGTCTTCAGTGGGCGGCATGGGCGCTTGCCTGGACACGTTCAGCGCTGAGCAGTGGGGGCAAGATGTGCCTGGTCGCTGCATCCGCGATAACGAGGTGATCGTTTGCCGCGATATTGGCGCAGACCTATCGTTGGCATGGTCTGAACAGGCGGCCAAGTGCGATATTCGCAGTGCCATTGCCTTGCCGGTCCTTCATCCGGACCATCAGGTATTCTCGCTTATCTGGGTATTTTCCGACCAGCCAGATGCCTTTGATGCCCAGGAGTGTCAGTTGCTGACAGCGCTGGCTGACGATCTTCGGTTTGGCTTGGCTACCCATCAAACCCGGCGTGCGCTTTGCGAAAGTGAAGCGCAGTTCAGAAGCTTGGCCGAGGACTCGATGGCCGGAATCTACATGATTCAGGACGGCCGATTTGTCTATGCCAATCCCCAAATGGAAGAGATCTTTGGCTATTCCATGGAGCAGATCGTCGGCGGCATGAACGTCGCCGACCTGGTGGCCGATGACAGCAAAGCGGTTGTTGCGGAGAACCTTAAGAAGCGTCTTACAGGCGATACGCACAGCATTCATTACGACTTTACCGGATTGCGTTCCGATGGTGAGCTGATCCGGGTGGAAGTGTTCGGGGCACGCACTCAGTTCAACGGTAAGGATTCGGTCGTCGGCACGCTCATCGACATTACCGAACGTCGCGCGCTCGAAAAGCAGCTATTGCTGATGCAGCGAGCCATTGAATCGGTCAACAGCGGTATCGCCATCGCGGATGTTAACTTACCCGATAACCCGTTCGTGTACGTCAATCCGGCCTTTGAAGCCATCACAGGATACGCTCAAGAGGAGGTGCTGGGACGGAACGGGCGGTTTCTTCTGGGGGCTGATATAGATCAGCCAGAACTCGAGAAGCTCCGCTTGGCCTTAAGCAACCGAATCGGCATTCAACTGGTCGTGAGAAACTACCACCGAAACGGCAGCTTATTCTGGAATGACCTGTCGGTTGCGCCCGTGCAGGATGAGCAAGGCAACACGACGCATTTTGTCAGCATCTTAAACGACATCTCCGAGAGGAAACATCAGGAGCACCAACTGGAGAAGCTAACCAATTACGATTCGCTCACCGGGCTTGGGAACAAAAATTTGCTGCGGGATCGTCTTGAACAGTCAGTCATTCACTCCGGTAGAAATCGTCGCTACACGGCCCTGGTGTTGATTGATTTGGACCGTTTCAAAATGCTCAACCAGAGTTTGGGCGCGACTGTGTCCGATGCCGTGCTAAAACAAATCGGCGGTCGAGTTTCGGGCTGGATTCGTGATGGGGACACGGTAGCGCGGTTGGGTGCCGACGATTATGGCGTCGTGCTGCATGACGTGAAAGACGTCAGCGATATCGCACCGCTTGCGCAGCAATTTATGGATGCGATCTCAAAACCTTTGGATGTCGGGCCCGTGGGGATGGCGTTGACATCCAGCATTGGCATCTCGGTCTATCCACAGGACGGTGTCGACGCCGACGCGCTGATTCGAAATGCCGAAGCGGCACTGTTCAAAGCGATGGAGCAACAGAACTGTTTCTGCTTTTACACCCCCGAATTGAACGCCAAAGCGCACGATCGTCTGACGTTGGAAGTGGATCTGAGAAGGGCCTGCCAGCACAATGAGTTCATCCTGCACTTTCAGCCCAAGGTAGACCTCCAGACGGGCGCGGTGACAGGGGCCGAGGCCTTGATTCGTTGGATGCACCCAGAGCGAGGCCTGGTACCACCCAACGATTTTATCCCTGCCGCCGAGGATACCGGGTTAATTAAAGCAATGGGGGAGTGGGCTTTAACGGAAGCCTGCCGTGCGATCGTTCGTATCAATGCCGCCTGCGGCACCCCGCTTTCCATCGCCGTCAATCTGTCCGCCAAGCAATTCATTGATGAGAGTTTGGCCTCGTCAATACAAAACATCCTGAAAATAACCGGGCTGCCGTCCCATCTCCTTGAGTGCGAGTTAACGGAAAGCATGCTAATGGATGATCCGAGCACGTCCCTCGTCACTCTGAACGACCTTAAAGCCTTGGGCGTTCGTATTGCGCTGGATGACTTTGGTACCGGGTATTCCTCGCTGGCCTATCTGAAGCGCTTTCCGATCGACACACTCAAGATCGATAGTTCCTTCGTCTCCGATATCCCTGATGATGAGCATGACAAGGCCATTGCCAAAGCGGTGATCGCACTGGCGGATTCGCTCGGTCTGTATGTGGTCGCGGAAGGGGTGGAGACGGAAGAGCAGCGGTCTTTCCTCAAGCAGGAGCGCTGCGATTCCATGCAAGGTTTTCTGTTTAGCCGCCCACTACCAGAGGTCGACTTTATGGCGCTTCTGAATGAGACCAAACTCGTGGAGCCGGAGGGATATCAGCAAGACTATGTTGTTGATCAGCATGTCAGATTGACCAATATCAGCGTCTAACGTTGACCTGAGAGTCATTGGCTATAACCCATTCTCCACGAGGCTTGGAGAAGATTGGCATGGTCAATATTCGGCGCTGAACACTGATCAGGGCAACGTGCTGTTTAACAGTGCTGCCAACATCCCAACATAGAAAGCCATCTACGCTATCGATTTCCGCATAGTCGCATCTACGGAAGTCGGCCGAACTCGCTGCAACCATCCACTATTGAGCTGTAGATAACCCACACACCAAATTCCAGATTGAATTTGGTTCATGCGGAGAGGACTAAGGCGAGGTAATCATCGGCCTAACATACCTTCGGGCTGATGACCGGTTAGTCTTGTCGCAACACTTGTCATAAACGGTCACTGATCTGGTGTTCGCGATGGGGCTAGAAGAAGGCGTTGTGCAGTTGATGGTCATGATCAGCACAACTTAGTAGCACATGACGCTGGGTGCCCAGAAAGTTGACCGTCTCCAATAGGGACGTAGCTTGTGAATAGTGGTTCTATTTAGCGAAAAACAGGGTGGGAAATGGCCCCCTCTAACTTAAGAGAAGCGGCTTTCTCGAAGTAGACACAGACAGGACTGTTAGGGTTTTCTAATATGCTTTCCGAAAGGTGCTGTTGAGTGATAGGCTTTCCGAGCTATTTTAAGTGGCGCAGTGGGTCTTGGCAGCCATGTAGTACGCGAATGATTTCAACCTGATTAGCTAGAACCCGATAAAACAATGTA
>SDWN01000809.1 GCA_004195305.1 Neptunomonas sp.
GTAATCAACCTCATGTGCCTTCATCGTTACTCACCCTATACAGTTGCAGTCGAATGCTTCGAGCATAGCATTTGACTCCGTTCACGGAAGTATTGCTCTTCACATTTTGTTTGCTACAAACATTAGCCGCCGTGCATCGCGAGTCATCGTAATTGCCGCCTGAACTCAGGATGCAGACAACCCTTTTCGCCAACCGGCAGCCATTAGACTAAAATTTAGTTCCCGCTCTGAGAATTCGTCACAAACCGGTGGTACCCTTGTGCGTTCGCTGTAATGGTAATAATTACGATTTACGCAGAAAGTACAGTCCGCAATAGCGAAATCGTAGTATTAAACGGCGTTAAAACTGTCACCGTTAACCTCGGCGGCAGCATTCAGAGTATCAGTCCTTGTGACCAGGCAGTCGCCGTCACAAAACAGCTGATCTTTACTTGATCTAACTAAGGGAAAAATAAATGGCAAATCGTGATGTCTACGTTCTGAGCGCGGCTCGTTCCGCGATTGGTGCTTTTGGTGGTTCTCTGAGCGGCATGGAGCCGGCTGAACTCGCAGGCCTGGTAATGAAAGATGCCGTTGATCGATCTGGAGTGGATTCTCAGAAGATCAATTATGTAACCGTCGGCAATTGTATTCCGACCGAATCTCGCTCCGCTTATGTCGCCCGCGTTGCCTCTATCCAGGCGGGGCTGCCGATGGAGTCGGTGGCCATGGGCGTCAACCGTCTCTGTAGCTCGGGTTTGCAGGGTATTGTCTCGACCTCTCAGGCGATAATGCTCGGCGACTGTGACTACGGTATTGGTGGTGGTGTCGAAGTGATGTCTCGTGGTGCCTACCTCTCCCCTGCGATGCGCTCCGGTGCGCGCATGGGCGATACCACGCTGATCGATTCCATGGTAGCGACCCTGACCGATCCCTTTGGCGTTGGCCACATGGGTATCACTGCCGAGAACCTGGCAGAAAAGCATGGCTTTACGCGTGAAGATCAAGACGCCTTTGCGGTTGAGTCACAACGCCGTGCGGCCATCGCTGTTGCCGAAGGTCGCTTCAAGTCGCAAATCACACCGATTGTACTGAAGAGCCGTCGGGGCGAGACCATCTTCGACACGGATGAGCACGGCAAGCCGGACACCACCATGGAAAGTCTGGCCAAAATGCGCCCGGCCTTCAAGAAGGATGGTACCGTTACTGCGGGTAACGCTTCTGGGATCAACGACGGCGCTGCCTTCATGGTTCTGGGTAGCGCAGAGGTAGCCGAGAAGGACGGCTATAAGCCGATGGCTCGCCTGGTATCCTACGCCCTTGCCGGTGTACCTAATCACATCATGGGCGAAGGTCCGATCCCGGCCACCAAGCTCGCCCTTCTGCGCGCAGGTCTGACGCTGGACCAGATGGATGTGATTGAGTCGAACGAAGCCTTTGCCGCACAAGCGCTTGCGGTAGCCAAAGGTCTTGGTCTTGATATGGCGAAGACCAACCCCAACGGTGGTGCCATCGCCCTGGGCCACCCGGTCGGCTGTTCCGGTGCCTTTATCGCCACCAAGGCGCTGTACGAACTGGAGCGCACTAACGGTCGCTACGCACTGGTCACGATGTGTATCGGCGGCGGTCAGGGTATCGCAACCATCTTCGAACGCGTCTGATTTTAGCGAGCATTTGACCCGAAAAACCTCGCATCGCGAGGTTTTTTTGGCTATGCGCTAATTATAAAAAACGGCGATCACATGGATCTCCGTTTTTTTTTGCGCGGTTAAGACGGCACCTGCTCAGTGCTTAATTCGGTAACAGGGGCGGTAACGGGCGAAGTTCAGTTTCATCCGGCGCTGCTCGACAAACTGTTGCAGCAAGCGATCAAGTGATCGCATCAATTCAACATCGCCACTCAATTCAAACTCGCCATGCTCCTCGATGGCATGAATACCACTCTCCTTGACATTCCCGGCAACAATACCTGACAGAGCTCTACGCAAGTTTGCAGCTAATTGATGCAGTGGCTGATCCCGGTGCAGATCCAGCGCCGCCATATGGGCATGCGTTGGTTCGAAGGGCTGTTGAAACAGGTCATAATCCACATGCAGCGGCCAGTTGAAGTGAAACGACTCACTGGTCTTACGCCGATGATGGGTAACACCAGCAATACCCGCCTTCATCTGCCGCGCAACCTGGGCAGTGTCATCGATGATAATTTCATAAAACCGCGCAACATCATCACCCAGACAACCGCGAATAAACTGATCGATGCTATCGAAGTAACTGCGTGCCGAAGCAGGGCCAGTGAAAATGAGAGGGAACGGGATATGCCCATTTTTTTCATCCATCAGCACCCCAAGAATAAATAAAATCTCCTCGGCTGTACCGGCCCCACCAGGGAACACAATCACACCGTGCCCCAGACGCACGAACGCCTCCAGGCGTTTTTCAATATCGGGCATGATGATCAGTTCATTCACAATAGGGTTGGGCGATTCCGCCGCAATAATTCCGGGTTCAGATATGCCTACGTAACGCCCCTGCGCTATCCGCTGCTTGGCATGCGCGATGGTGGCGCCTTTCATCGGTCCTTTCATCGCCCCGGGACCACATCCGGTACAGATATCGAAGCCTCTCAGACCCAGTTCATAACCGACCGACTTCGTGTACAGGTACTCTTCGCGACCGATTGAGTGCCCCCCCCAGCACACCACCAGATTGGGTTTTGCACGCGGCCTAACCGCATGGGCATGACGCAGAATATGAAAAACTTCATTGGTAATCGCCTGCGATGGTTGCAGACGACTGTAACTCAGGTCGAGCTCATCGCCGACATAGAGAATATCGCGCAGTACCGAGAAAAGATTCTCGCGTATCCCCGCAATGATACTACCGTCCACAAAGGCGGTGTCCGGTGCATTGATCAGATCGAGTTGAATCCCGCGGTGCTTTTGACTGATCTGTATATCAAAATTTTCAAACCGCCGCATGACCTCGCGGGTATCATCCATCTCCGAATCACAGTTCAATACCGCCAGCGCACATTTACGAAACAACTGGTACAGGCCGGTATTACTCTTATCCTGCAACCGGGAGATCTCATACTGAGACAGACTATCTAGTTCATTAATCGGGGTCACACTGGTGGTCACACTGAGAGACGAGGACATCAAACACTCCATAAAAAACAACCGTAACAATAGCCTAGGTCAAAAAATCGACGCTAGTATCGTAATCATAAAAACCTGTCCGGCAGAACATCAGCAGGCAGCCGGGTTAATAAGACGCTGGCGATGGAAAACAACGACCGCAGCCGCAATGAGCAATAATAACGGCAGCATCGCCTGATTCACCTGTTGCCAGCCATACAGATTTTGCAACACGCCAGCGAAGAAGGTCGACAACATCACCGTCAGCGCTACCAGCAGGTCATTGATACCCTGCACTTTCGCTTTCTCGGCAGGAAGGTAAGCTTCAGTAACCAGGCTGGTGGAGCCGATGAATAAGAAGTTCCACCCCACCCCCAAGAGCAGCAGCGCAACAGAGAAATGAACTTCACTGATCCCCTGCAGATTTACCAGAATACAGGCGATCATCAATGCCGCTCCCAGCAACATGATCCGGATAACACCGAAGCGGCTGAGTAAACGTCCAGTCAAAAACGACGGCGCAAACATACCCAGCACATGCCATTGGATCACGCCTGCCGTAGTCGGAAAATCAAAGCCGCAGCTGTTCATCGCCAACGGCGTGGCGGTCATGATCAATGCCATCACCGCATAGGAAACCATAGCACCGAGCACCGCAACCAGAAACACCGGCTGACTGATGACCTGCGCCAGCGGCCGTTGCTTGCCCTTGATCTCCTCTAGCGTGGGTGCCGGAATACGGACCCGACTCAGTGCTAACAAAGCCAGCAAATACAAACTAATCAAACCGATAAAGCTACCGCTATACTGCGTATCCGGTAACCAGTCACGGGTCCAGACCGCAAGATTGGGCCCGATTAATGCGGCGACCACACCCCCGCTCATGACCAGCCCGATAGCTCGATTCTTACTATTACTCGCCGACGCATCCACCGCGGCAAAACGGTACAGCTGACTGATACCGATACAGGCACCGATCAAGCCCGTACCGACACAAAACAACAGCAGTGATTCGAGCTGCAGTCCAACCATACAAACCATCGCACCAAGGATCCCGATGATGTTACCCAGCATAAAACCCCGGCGTCGCCCAATCCGTTTCATCAGTAATGAAGCCGGCAAGGTCGCAAGCATCATACCGCCAAACTGGGTCGCGACGGGGAGCGTGGCCAACATTGGGTCTGCGGCGAGTAAATGGCCAATTAACGCGCTAACGGACACCAGCAGTACGTTGCCTGTCACCAGCAGCGCCTGGCAGACCGCCAGTAGCGTGACGTTTCTATTAATTAAGAGAGACTGACACCACTCACGCATCAGCCTCTATCCTCCAGCAACCTACGGATATACTCGGGAACTACCTCACTTGCAGGGCCGTAGATCTGCTCAGAGAAAGTTGAATTTTGCAACGACGGTTGCAGATTCAACTCCACGGTATGCGCACCCGCAGCCAACGCCACCTGTGCAAACCCATTAGCAGGATAAACGCTACCGGAGGTACCGATGGAGATAAACAGATCACAACACTCCAGGGCAGCATAGATACGATCCAGTGCCATCGGCATCTCACCAAACCAAACGATATCAGGTCGCAAGTTACCCGGCTGATCACAGCATTCACAGCGGCTAGCCGGACTCATGTCGGCATTGACGTTAAAGACCTGCTGACTATGAACGCAACGCGCTTTGACCAGTTCGCCATGCATATGCAGC
>SDWN01000810.1 GCA_004195305.1 Neptunomonas sp.
GCGGTCCCTGCGTTCATCCCGTTAACGGTCAAAATGCGCCTGGGATACGACGACGACACCTTGATGCTGGAGAATGCCCGCGCGATCGCCGCGGCAGGCGCGGTTGAATTGTGTGTGCACGCCCGTACCAAGGTAGAGGGCTACCGACCCCCCGCGCACTGGTACAAGGTCGCCCAGATCCGTGAGGCGATCTCGATCCCCGTGGTGGCCAATGGCGAGATCTGGAGCGTCGACGATTTTGTCCGCTGCCAGTCTGCCAGTGGTTGTGATCGGGTGATGCTGGGGCGCGGGTTGATCTCTCGCCCCGATCTGGCGCTGCAGGTGCGACAGCAGCTCAACGGCGAGCCCGTCACGGCGATGCGCTGGGCCGCGCTAACCCCCTGGATTGAAGACTATTACCAGCAGCTTGATGCCCTGGCTCCGCGCTATGCCGATGGTCGCTTAAAACAGTGGCTGAGGCTGCTACAGCGTAACTATCCCGCAGCTAAGGCGTTGTTGCTAGAGATCAGGCGTGAATCAGCTAGTGGTGAACTGCTCAATGCGTTGCGGCGTTCTGCCGATTATGATGCCGATGCAATCGCTAAGCTGCTGGCAGATGAGTTATCTAAACGCCCCGCCGGGGTCTCCTACCCAGCATTGGATGCGCAGTTTTAACGTTTGCAGCCTCCTAGACAGGCTGTTGAAAAGCGTTAGCGAGGCCGCCGAGACTAGGCAAAAACGACTGAATAAGCGCAGTTTATAGGTATAAATGAGCATTTTGAGGTCGTTTTTAACGACGTACCGGCAACGCAGGTAGCTCTTCAACAACCTGCTAGGCATCTGTTTGGCGATATTCTCCTTGCTTTGCTGTCTTCAGGACCCCGTTGCGACCCCTCCGTCGTCGCTTGACGCGGCGAGGTTAGGGCGATGGGGTGCGGCTCGATGTCAACCCGATAGTGGCAAACTCGGCATGCTCCTCAGCGCTTTACGGACTCTAGTACCACGAACTTGGCGTTGGAGGCGATCGTGCGGCAGCCGCCAAACAGTTTGGATAGTTTGACGTGATACCCCAGGTGGCGGTTACCAACGATACGCAACCGTCCTCCGACTTTGAGTACTCGGCGGGCATCCTGGAACATCTGCCAGGCGATGTGATCGGTGATGGTTTGATGCTGGTGGAATGGGGGGTTGCAGAGCACCAGGTCGGCCTGGTCGTCCTCGATGCCTGACAGGCCGTTGTTCCAGAGCAGCGTAAACGGCTCAGGGGCGCTCAGTCGCTCCAGGTTGCGCTGGCTGGAGCGGATAGCGTCCCAGCTCTCGTCAACCGCGGTGATCTGGCAGCCGGGATTGGCCTTGAGCGCCGCTATGCTCAAGACCCCGTTGCCGCAGCCCAGGTCGATCACCTGCTGTGGAATAGGCCCCAGATGTTGGATTAATAATCGTGCGCCTAGGTCCAGGCGCTGGGCGCCGTAGACATTGGGG
Source organism: Neptunomonas sp. (assembly GCA_004195305.1). Lineage (GTDB taxonomy): Bacteria > Pseudomonadota > Gammaproteobacteria > Pseudomonadales > Balneatricaceae > Motiliproteus. Next base: position 1,462 of record SDWN01000810.1, read on the forward strand.
AAGTTGCTGAGCAGGCAGTCTACGGCATCGCAAGGCCATTCCAGAATGTCGGTTTGACCGCTGTCGCGGCCACTTAGCTGGGCATAGATCAGCCGGGCTTTTTTGACGGCTCTTGACGGGCGCACCTCGTTGAGCAGCTGGCGAGTTAGCGCAGGCAGCGTGGAGGGCATATCTCTCTGGCGCGCAGCAATCACCACCGGGGTGCCTTGCGGTAGATTGCGGTTGAGCCAGTCCAGTTGCCAGGTTAGCAGGCGCAAGCTTCGCGGGAGTTTAATAATAATCCCCGCCGGCTCGGCGTCGAGCTGTTCAACCTGCGGCAAGGTAGTCACAGGGAGCTCGATACCGTTGTGGGTCAGGTTTTGTGCCAGTGCCAGGTGGGCTACGTAGGAATCATTGACCCAGTAGAGAGGGCGCTCTGGGCTCGAGATTGCCAGGCCGCAGGCGAGGGCACCGAAGTGATCGTTCAGCACCAACAGGCTCCCCACCGGTAATTCATGGGCTTGGAGTGCGAGTTCGTCGCTGGCGTCCCAGGCTTGCAGGAGCTCGTTAGGCAGCGTAGGAAAACGTTCCAGGATCAGATCGGTGTCGTTGATAGTCAGTTGCTGCATGGTAGGTCCGTATAATAATCAGAGTGTCGCAGGAGTCGAAAACGGTTGAGTAACTCGGCGATGGTGTAAAGAGGGGCGGCTGGTGGCTGATGGTGTAGCCGAGCGCCAGGCATCCCTGTTGTTGTCCGCTTAACGGAGTTGGGGCAGATTGGTCAGCTGCAGCCGTAACCGCAGCCAGCGTGCAACGCTATCCACACTCATATTCAGCGCTGCGGCAATCAGGATCAAAAATAGCGCCCGGTCAAAGCGCAGTTCTTCGAACGCCGAATCGATATAAAAGCCGAGCGTTTGGATGCCGAGGATACCGAGGATGGCGGTCTCGCGCAAAATAACCTCCCAGCGATAGAACAGAAACGCTAAGAACTGGCGATAGATCCTGGGTAGCACTTCGAACAGGTAGCGATTAAATCCTGTCGTAGCATCGTCGCGCAGTACTAGCGTATCGCTGTAACGGCCGATCAGGTGGGCGATGATGGCGCCGTTGTGCAGTGCCAGTGCTAGCAGCGCTGGCAGCATCGACGGACCCAGCACTAGAAGCGCAACAAACGCGAACATCAGCTCCGGAATTGAGCGAAAGACAACTAGCAGCAGTTGCCCCGCAGTCCGCCCGGGACGGCGAAAAAACTGGCTCGAGACCAGCGGGAACATCACAAGTGTGACCAGTCCGGTGGCGACCATGGCGATCAGGCTGAGTAGCAGGGTGTTAGCGATACCGTTGGCCGCCTGATCCCTGAGTAGCGACCAGCACCACAGCCACAGGTTTGACCAGCTCTGCGGATCGGCGAGGGAGTGTCCCCGCAACGGCGCGGGTAGCATATCTTCGCTGATAAAACGGGCGATCAGACCCCAGTCAAACTGTTGCTGCCAGGGTAGCCAGGCGATCGCCCCGATCAGGTACAACGGCAGCAGCCAGCGCCGTCCGAACAGGCTGCGCAGGCTTAATATTAATATGAAAAACAGGTACAGCAGCGCGGCCGCCTGCGAATACAGCCCTTGCTTGAACGCGGTTTCCAGGTGAAACCCCAGTGTCGGCAGGCCGATAAAGCCGAGTACCGCGCTGGAGCGGATGCCACATTCGAGTCGGTATTGGGTGTAGCTTTTAAGATGTGGGTAGACCTGCGGCAGGCGTGTGTAGAGAAAACTGCTAAGCCAACCACTACCGGGGGGCAGCAGTCGCCAGGCCTGACGATCGCTCTCCTCTAAAATCTCGGCGTAGACCTTGGCAAACGTCCCGGCATAGGGGATAGCAATAGCTAGCACGCCGGTCAGGGTCGACAGCCCGAGCAGCTGCATCAGCAGCAGCGCCCAGAACAGCTCATGGATGGAACGGGTAAAGGCACAGTATAAGCGTACCAGTCTCCACTTAAAGCCCAGCGCCAGTAAACCGCCGATCGGAATGGCAAGCGCAACCCCCAGCAGCGCGAAGGCGAGGGTGTTTATCAGGGCCTCGAGTAACTGCTCAAGGCTCCAGAAATCGGGGCTCAGCAAGCCTGCACCGATACGCCCGAGCTCTAACCAGGGATCGGCGGTGTTGATCTCGATATCGGCCAGTAACAGACAGAACCCCGCGATAGCGACAAAGCCCAGGCTGGTGCTTACTAATCGGGTAGCGCTGGCGTTAGCATCCCGAGTGCGGTCATGCATCACTGGTAGATAAACGCCAGCTGTTCAACGGTCAGCGAGGCGCTGCGGGCATCCAGCACCACCTTGCCCTGTTTCAGACCGATGATGCGCTGGTAATGATGCAGCGCCAGCTTGCGATCGTGCAGCGCAACGACCACCGTGCTGTGTTGTTGGTTGATCAGCTGTAGCAGTGACTCAGATTGAAACTCATCCACCGACGACACCGGTTCATCGCCGATAAAGACCGGGCAGTTACGGTACAGTGCGCGTGCCAGTGCTGTGCGTTGTTGTTGACCGCCCGAGAGCTGGTCTACCGAGCGCCAGAGCAGCTCATCGAGCCCTAGCTGGGTAGCCAATGCCTGGATCTGCTGCCGGGGCTGCTGCTGCGGGGAGATAAGATTGATCAGGTTATACAGGTTGCTGTGTTGGTGCAGGCGGCCCATATAGATGTTGTGAAACACGCTCAGGATCGGCACCAGTCCCAGTTGTTGCGGCACAATAGCGCACTGCTGGGGTTGTTGGTTGTAAAAGCGTTTCAGCAGCGTGGATTTTCCCGATCCGCTTTTGCCGATCAACGCGACCTTTTCGCCCGTGGCGATGTTGAGACTGAGGTTTTGCAGCACCGTCTGGGCGCCATATCCCAAGGATTGGTTGCTAAGCTGAAACAAGGGCGCGACCATGGTCTGTGCTGCTCCGCTATTAGTCGATCAAACCGATCGAGCGGGCGACCTCTGCCACAGGTTCAAAACCTGCATTGGTCGCCTTGATGAAGCGGCTGCGCGGGAAGGCATTGAGCAGCTCGGGGTTTTGCAGTGACAGCAGCGCTAGCTGCACCCGTTGTTTAAATCCTTCGCCCCAACGTTGATCGACATCGCCACGAATGGTCCACTGATAGTCGGGATAGACAGGGGTTTCCCAGATCACGCTGACCTTGTCGGGATGGATGTTGCCGCTGGCCAGTTCGCGCTCCCAGACTTTGAAGTTAACAGCGCCGATATCGTAGGCGCCGGACTGTACCAGAGCGATGGTACGACTGTGGTCGCCACTGAACCCAACCCGTGAGAAGATCTCTTCAGGTGCTTGATTGAATTGTTGTCTTAGGTGGAATTCAGGCATTAATCGGCCTGAGGT
>SDWN01000812.1 GCA_004195305.1 Neptunomonas sp.
GCAGGTCAAACGCGGCGCCGTCGTCGGCGCGCTCGTCGCCGACAACCTTCGAACGGACGCGCCCAGCGGCGTGGTGACCCTGGCGGGCTCAACCAGCAGCGGCGGTGCGGAAGATGCCCTGGCAGTCAAATTCGACCACATGGGTGTGATGGTCGGCGCCAACGTTTATGCCGGTGTCGCCGCGAGTGACGACTGGTCCGCAGCGGTAACTGCCAACCGCTTCGGCGAGGTGTTTGTCGCCGGTTCGACCACCAACCTGGCCGGTAATACCGACTACCTGGTCTTTCAGGTCGATGGTAGCGTACAACAGGCGCCCTCCCCGCTGAAGCTGATTCAGTTCTACACCCGGGTCCAGCTCGACTGGGCCGATAACAGCCTCAATGAGGCCGGTTTCGATATCGAGCGTAAGACCGGCGCCTGTAACGATGTGCTCCCCTGGGTGCCAGTCGCCACCGGAAATCCGGATGTCACAACCCACACCGATATCGGACTCAACATCGGCTCGACCTACTGCTACCGGGTCCGCAGCTATTCGGCGCTAGGTGACAGCTCGCGCTGGGCCGAAACCGAGGTGACCACCGCCGAGCCAGATCTCCCCGATGCGCCAGCCCTGACCCCTTTAAGCAGTACCGAAATCAATATCGCATGGCAGCTTAATTCCACCGGCCAGGACGGCCTGGTGCTGGAGCGCTGCGTCTCAGCCGCCTGCGACTTTTCAACGGTTGATGCCAGTTTCGTCCTGGACGGGGCCGATCTCAACTATCTGGACAGCAGCGTCTGCGCTGGCCAGAGCTACCGCTACCGGATCAGGGCCCTCAAGGCCGGAGAATGGACCACTGCTTTCAGTCTTCCGAGCGCTAACTTGTTGCTGGAGACCCCCGGTGTGGCCAGCAACCTGACTGTCGATTTCATCGGAGAGGCACATGCTGACCTTGCCTGGAACTACGCCGATGCGGATCAGACCGGTTTTCTGGTGGAGCGTTGCGATGATCTTGCCGTCAACTGTGCCCAGGACATTGATTTCAGCCCACAGGCTACAATCTTAACCCTGCCAAGCCCGCAGTTGCTGCTGCGCATGGATGAAAGCGATTGGAGTGGAACTGGGAAGGTGCTCGATAGCTCCGGCTTTAACCGACATGGGTCAGCTTTTGCGGGCGCGACTGCCAATGCCCAGGGGTACTATCAACGTGCCGGTTCCTTTAGCGGAAGCAGTTACGTCGTCACCCCGCTGGTCATCGACCAATCGGAGACCAGTCCCGGCGCTACCTTCTCGGCCTGGGTGCGGCCGGAGAGCCTCTCAGGTGGCGGGCACTATCTCATGAGCACCGACAACGGCGGGGTCGACTGGGGGATCTATCGTTCCAGCGGCACCTGGTATGTTATCGACGGCGCAGGGGGGAGAAGCACCTCGCAATCTGTCGACCTGCGCCAGTGGCAGCATATCGTCGCCGTCTTCGAGCCCGGCGTCGGGGTACGCTTCTATAAGGATGGCGTCGAGACCCTGATCGGCAGCATCAGCTACGACACCAGTAGCTCAGCTCTGATCATCGGTCGCCGGGGGGGATACAATCAGGAATTTTTTGACGGCAACATCGACGAGGTCGCCGTCTTCGATCGGCCCCTGAGCCCGGCCGAGGTACAGCAACTGCACCAGTACGGGGTGCGCCGCTTCACAGATACCACGGTGACCAGCGGTATGGATTACAGCTACAAGGTTCGGGCCGATAAAAGCGATGGCTGCGGCTGGCCCTCAGCGGCCAGCAGCACGCTTAGCGTAACTGCTCTGCCCTTGCCACCGGCCAATAGCGCTGGCGATGTGCTCAACACCACCAGCGTCGATCTGCAATGGGAAGACAATACCACGACCGAGAGCGGCTTTGCCGTTGAGCGTTGTCTTGAGGATGGTGGCGGTGGCTGTCTCAGCCCCTTTGCGGCACTGGAGGCATCACCGGTCCCGCCCGACAGCAACTCCTTCCGCGACGAAACGGCCTGCGCCGATACGACTTATAAATACCGCTTGCGCGCCGAAAACCAGTCGACCTGGGGATTAAGCAGCCCCAGCAGTGAGCTGATATTAACCAGCCCGGCCCCGGCGGCTCTCTCCGGCCTGAGTCTTGGCGCAAGCAGCGAAGAGCTGATCGATCTGGAATGGAGTTTCGCCAGCCCTGACCGGACCGGGTTTAAAGTCTGGCGTTGCCCAGGTGAAGCCGCTGCCTGCCCTAACGATACCGACTTTGCACAAATCGCCGATATCGACGGGCGGCCTGAAGGACTGGTGCTGCATCTGGCGCTGGATGAGCCTGCTTGGAGCGGGGTGGCCAATGAAGTCATCGACAGTTCCGGTCAGAACCAGCATGGGAACAGTGTCGGTTGGCCCAAGCTGGTCGACTCGAGCATCAGTGGCCATGCCGGTCTATTCGACGACTTCGATGACGGCATAACGACCGGTCTGAGCCTCGATCAGGGTGCCACTTCAGCGGGGGCGACCTTCGATATCTGGGCCAGACCGACGAAAACAACCAACAAATATCGTCATGTAATCAGTACCGAGAACGGTGGCTACGACTGGTCGTTACTCACTTACGGCGGCAACTGGTACGTTCAGACGGGGGTGGCCCGCCAGTTGGTTGGCAGCGCAGACATAAACGTCTGGCAGCATATCGTTGTCGTTTTCGAGCCTGGTGTTGGAATCCGTTTCTATAAGGATACTGCGGAGAGCGAAGTTCGAATTGCTGAAATTGGTTACGATACAAGCACTGCGGCGCTCAATATCGGTCGTTACCCCAGTAATAGTTCTTATAATTTCTCCGGCCAGCTCGACGAGGTCATGGTCTACGATCGGGCCCTGAGCAGTGCCGAAGCGGGTCGCTTGGTGGCTGGGAAGGTCGCCCTTGCTGACACTGGGCGAAATTCCGGCAGTTCATATCAGTATCGGGTGACCCCCTACAAGGATGGCGTCTGCGGCTGGGAAAATACCCCCGCCTCCTTGTCGACGACGACCAGCGGCATACAGGCGCCGGGCAACTTTCGGCTGATCGATTTCGACACCACGCGGGTCGATCTGGCCTGGGATGATCTGACCACCAGCGAGACCCGTTATGTATTACAGCGGTGCACTGGAGATGCCACCGTCTGTATCAGTAATGAACTCTTCAGCGAAGAGTTCCTGCTGCCAGCCGAAAGTCTGGAGTACAGCGATACCAGCCTCTGCGAAGGACAGGACTACAGCTATCGAGTGCGCGCCGAAAAGGAGACGGTATCAACCTGGGAATCGGGTTGGAGCAGTTTGACGGTACCGGGTGTGGCTGCCGCAGCACCGGGTATTCTGGCCCTGACCCCGACCTCGGAATCGGATGTCGAGATCTCCTGGCAGGATACCGGCATTGACGAGGACCGCTACATTTTGGAGCGTTGCGAAGGGGATGCCGTGGCCTGTGCTAGCGGGCCCTTTGTCGAGGTAGAGACGATCCTCGGCACCCTGCCAGGCAATCTGCTGCACTTGCGCATGGATGAGGCGTCCTGGAGCAGCGCCGCCGGTCAGGTCATCGATTCCTCGGGTAGCGACAATCACGGCACTGCCTCCGATGGCGTCAACACGGTTGAGGGTGGTCACCGCGGTCGGTCAGCCAGCTTCGACGGCAGCAACGATGAGATCACCACCAGTCTCAACCTGGACCAGAGTTTTCTCTCCCCTGGGGTGACCATGGAGGCCTGGGTTAAGCCTAGCTCGATCGTCATAGATAACAACTTTCGCGGTCTGATCTCCACTGAAAATACAAGTGCCGTAGGTTGGGGACTGCTGTTGTATAATGGCGTCTGGGTAGTCGACTACGGATCCGCAAGTAAATGGCACACCGGTGTCGCCGCCGACCTCAGCGAATGGCAGCATCTGGCAGTGGTTTTTGACCCAGGTATCGGCATGCGTTTTTACAAGAACGGTGAAGAGACTAGCACTACCATCAAGCCGTTATTCATGGTGAATGATCGTTCGGTAATCATTGGTCGTCGTGCCAACTATGCCTATAACTGGGCTTCATTTCATGGTCAGCTCGACGAGGTAGCGATCTATGATCGTCCCCTGACAAAGGTACAAATTGAAGAGCATTTCAGTAATGGAATTCAGATCTTTGAAGAGCTCGATTCCGGCCGAACCCCCGATACCGACTACAGCTATAGGGTTACGGCGGTCAAGGATGCCGCCTGCTACGCGGCGCCCTACGCCGAGGCGACGGCCAGGACCCTCAAGCCGCCGGCACCCGACAACTTCGCTGGCTCCTCCAGCGACAGCAGCAGTATCGATCTCTCCTGGCGGGTGCTGACCGGGGCCGAGACCGGGCTGCGCCTGCAGCGCTGTCAGGTCGGGGTCGACTGTCCGACCTTCAGCGATTTGCCTGCGCTGGGGAGTAATGCCTTGCCGGCGGGCAGCGAGGACTACAGCGATCTGGAAGTCTGCGAGGGCGCGAGCTACCAGTACAAGCTGTGGGCGTTGAAGGACGGTGCCCTGCCGAACTGGGTTACCGATTCGGTGGTTTCGGCCGCCGTGCCGGTGGTGACCAAGACCGTCCCTGCAGGCTTAAACGCCACTTGGGTCTCGGAGGTGCGCGTCGATCTGGCCTGGTCGGCAGCCAGTGGCGACAAGACTGGTTACGAAATCTGGCGTTGCCAGGGGCCAATCTGCACCGATTTCGTCAAGGAGGCTACGCTCGGCGCGGCCGAGACCAGCTACAGCGATGCTGAGTTGATACCGGGCGAAAGCTACCACTATCAGGTGCGGGCCTATAAGGACGCCTTCTGTGGCTGGGAGTCGGCGTTCACGAAT
>SDWN01000098.1 GCA_004195305.1 Neptunomonas sp.
CGCACAATCCTTCCTATTAACCCGGCGAGATAATAGCCCCCAACACTCAGTTTTAACCTGGATCGGTCTGAAATTGCTCCTGCAGTTAAGACACTCCCCACCTCCTTGTGGGTCGGAATTGATTCCGCCCCGCTTTGGTGTCGGCTCGGTTGCGGGCAGTGGCTTGCTTGCACCGGCTGCAGCGTCGACCTATGACATTGACCTATAACACCGCTTTAGTCGCTCGCTCAGCGGAGGGCGCTGGGCGCCTGCGAGCCCCCTCGCGCACCCTGCAGATCTGGCGAGGCAGATAGCCGAAGGTGGTGAGTGTTGAGAGGCGCAGCATCCCGAAGAAGCGGATGGAATTGTTGGTTTTTTTTACACAGCTGGCTGTTTATCGGCAGTTATATTTTTATGCCTCGGCTAACATTTTGTTTGTAAATGCTTTTGTTATGCTGGTACAAGGCATGCATTTATCAGGCGAGAGTAGCGCAATGCGTGCGTTGTTTTTAAAACAGTCGTTTTAATAGCTCTGCTTGGCAGCCTGAATCTAACGGCCAGAGGCGCTCAATAGCGCCCCGAAGTAGCAGTTCTGTATGAAGGAGCCATGATGAATCTGTTGTTGGTGGAGAAGGACCCTTCCATTCTGCGGTTGCTGCAGCGTTACGCCGAGCAGCACCGCTACGGGCTTGACGCGGTAAGGAACGGACGGCAGGCCATGGCGCTGTGTGCTGATTTCAGCCCCGACCTGATCCTCCAAGGGGGGCGCAGCCTCTCGACCAAAAGTGGTCACCTGGTTCGCCAGCTCCGTGACGAGCGCGACATCCCCTCCATTCTGTTGGTGGCCGAGGGTAAGGTCGACAAATTCGCCTCCTACGTACGCACTGACTTCGACGATTTTCTGACGACCCCCTTCGACATCAGCGAGTTGATGGTGCGTATCGGTACGGTGCTGAGCCGCAAACAACGCCCTGTCGAGCTGATCGAGTGTGGGCCGCTTCTGCTTGACGTGGCTGGAAAACGGATTCAGGTCTCCGGGGTGCCTCTGGATCTGACCCCCATGCATTACCGCTTTCTTAGCACGCTGGTGGAAGCGCAGGGGCGGGTGCTCTCCAGTGAGGAGCTTATCCAGCGGGTCTGGCCGGATTCTTCCCGTGCCAATTGTAGTGATGTACAGCAGTGCATTCACCAACTCCGGCGCAAGCTTGAGTCCGCTGGACTGCATGCCCACAGTATTCAAAACCAGAAGGGCTTTGGTTACCGCCTGGTTTGCGGTGGCTCAAGCAGCAGTGCACTCCCAGTCAACTCCCTGCGACCGCCGCCCCAATCCCAGCGACCGTCGAGTGTTAATCGCCAGCGAGTAGCAAGCCAACAAACTATCTGCGCAGATCCCGCCGCGGCACACACCGTTGCATAGGGTCCAGAGCGTGGTTGGGTCCGATCCCTGACCCCTGCGTCTTCGATGCCGTTGGCCGTTCGGGCACCCCTGCGCGAGGTCGGCACAGCCCGTGTATCGCAGCCGCCACGAGCGCCTGTGTAACAGCGGCTAATCCCTATCATGGGTAAGCCTTTGTTTTTCTCTAAGCTGTTGATACAAAATCGAAATGATATATTAATTCCGACTACTTAAGGTGGTTTTAAGCCACGCTAAGCCATCGGTATTTATATCTTTGGTTAAACTTACTTAGGTCAATACTAATTGGTTTTGGACGTTCAATTTTTAGGTGAGTCGCAGACATCAAACCAGATCTGGACTCCGAATGCAGGTTTACGGGTTCACGCGAGGTGAGCGGAAATGAGATCCCCAAATACTAACCAACCTACAACGCGGATGAGGGAGCTGTTATTAGCTACCGTTGTGCTTTTCAGCGCTTTCCTCATGGGGCTGGGCACCGCCCAGGCCGCCGTCTACTGTACCGCCGCCACAACGGTCACCGCCGACGTGGTGGTGTTTGACCAGCCGCTGATCTTCAACCGAATGGGCGCCCAGAATGTTAACGGTATCATGTATGCCCTGCGCCGCGATGTGGTGGATAAAACCAGCGGCAAGCCGGAGGCTGCAGGGGGAGCCTTGACCGCAGGCAATGTCGAACTGCGGGGCGACAAGCGGCCGCGTCCGCTGGTACTGCGGGTGAACTCGGGTCAGTGCCTTAAGGTCTCGTTCCAAAACCTGCTCAATCCCACAGCCAACCCCAATCATACTGCGCAAAATCCTCCTGGGACTGACCAGCCTTTGCTCAATATCGACGATCAGGTGGCTGGGCGCTGGGCCGGTTTTCAGCCCCTCGGTTTGCAACTGGTCGATGACATCGGCGACAGCAGCGACTTTGTTGGTAAAAACTCCATTAACAGTATGGTCTCCCCCGGAGGATCCGCCATCTATACCTTCTTCGCCGAAGGTGAAGGTGGGCGCATGGTCTATAGCAACGGCGCGGTCTTCGGCGGTGAAGGGACCGGCGGTAATATGGGCAATGGCATGTTCGCGGTGGTCAACGTCGAACCCGTCGGCTCCCGTTACTACCGTAGCCAGTTGACCGAGGAGGAACTGCGTCTGGCCGCTGACGCGAACGGCAACGGCGTCATTGATCCCTTCGAGGATGCGAACGGGAACGGCGTCCTTGATCGCGGGGAGGATGCTAACGGCAACCGCATGCTTGATCTCGAGTCGACCGCCGAAGGCCAGCCGATTCTCGATTACGAGGCGACCTATCCTGCTGACTGTGCAGGTGGGGGCGGCGGTCGCAAATCCCGTAAACAGGTAAACGGTGTTTGGTGTGATGAGGGCAAGGCGGGTCTGCCGATCCTCAATATGAAGCAAGGCATGGAACTCGTACACAACGAGATCAATGCCATTATCGCCGGACCTAATGCCGATGGGACCTTCCCCGCCAGCACCTACCCGCTGGAGAACGACGGTCACCGCAACCCCACGGTACCCAACCGGTTGGAGGCGTTCCGTGAATTTACCGTGGTGTTCCACGACGAGGTAGCGGCGGCCCAGGCCTTTCCCGGCTGGTATGACGACCCTGTTCTCGGTCATACCCTGCACGGTGTCCGCGACGCCTTTATGATCAACTACGGTTCTGGCGGTATCGGTTCTGAGATCATCGCCAACCGGCTGGGGGTCGGCCCCATGTATGATTGCCTGGACTGCGCCTACGAGGAGTTCTTCCTCACCGCCTTTGCTGTGGGTGATGTCGGCCAGCTGGTCGATATCCCGGCCAATGTCGGGTTGGAGGCCTGTACCCCCCAGTTGCAGAACTGCGACGCGGTCGGCCCCAAGGCCACCAAGGCGTTCTTCCCTGACGATCCCTCCAACGTCCACCACAGCTACACCGGTGACTTCGTCAAGTTCCGTAATCTCCATGCAGGACCTAAGGAACACCACGTGTTCCACCTGCATAACCACCAGTGGTTGTTCAACTCCAACGATGACAACTCCAACTACCTCGATGCCCAAGGGATCGGACCGGGATCGGGTTATACCTATGAGATCAACTTCGGCGGCAGCGGCAACCGTAACAAGAGCGCCGGCGATGCCATCTTCCACTGTCACTTCTACCCTCACTTTGCCATGGGTATGTGGGAGATGTGGCGCAACCACGACATGCTGGAAACCGGTACCCCGTTGGCGGTCAGCGGTGGTCCTGGTGGCTTCCACACCGCGGCCTTTGCGCTGCAGGACGGTACGCCTGCGCTGCATCCACTCGCGGGTGTCGCGATTGCAGATGGCGGCTTGGACCTGCCCACAGACATACGGGACCGCGCTCTGCCCGATGGTGAAATCCTGGTCGGCACCCCCATCCCTGCCGTGGTGCCGCTGCCCGGCAAGGCCATGGCGCTGATGCCGGGACGGGTAGGGGTGATCACCAAGGATGCCAATGGCGATGCGATTCCTGAATCCAGCCAAGCTAAGGTGATCGACCGTGACCTGAATCCCGGTTATCCGTTCTGGATCGCCGGTATCGAGCACATCGTCGGCCAGCGTCCCACCACCCCGCCGCTGGATATGAAGACTGCGGCAAGTGATGTTGACGGTGGCTGGGACGGCGGTCTACCGCGGCATGCGCTGGAGGGTTTGGTTGCGGCAACGCATACCCCTACTGATCCGGCATTTAGCGCTTCGCAGACCCGCTTGGATATGACTAAGCAGTTAATCCGGGCCAAACCGGTCTATTTTTCCGAGCTGGGTACCGACGTCGAGCAGGTCGTGATGGACTTCCATAAACTGCGCCAGCACCCCAGTACGGCGTTGCAGCTGCTTGGGTCGCCCATCGCGGCTGATTTTGTAGCGAACGGTCAAGGGCCGCAACCCGGCGCTCCCTACTTCGAACCCTGCATTGATGACGAGGGCGATCTGTTCGTTAAAGGCCAGCAGGGGGACTTCTTTGGCACCTTCGCTTTGAGTACTAAAGGCACGCCTGAGTACGGCGCGCTTAATCCCAGGGTCTACAAGGCGGCCAATATCCAGATCGATGCGGTGTTCAACAAGTCGGGTTATCACTTCCCGCAACAGCGGATTATCAGTCTGTGGGAAGATGTGCTACCCACCATCGATAAGATCCGTCCGCCCGAGCCCTTTGTCATCCGACTCAACACCTATGACTGTGCGCAGTACCTGCACACCAACCTGGTGCCCAAGGATTACGAGCTGGACGACTACCAGGTACGTACCCCGACCGATATTATTGGTCAGCATGTTCATCTGCCCAAATGGGACCTGGTTTCCGCCGACGGTTCCGCCAACGGCTGGAACTACGAGGACGGTACCCTCAGCCCCGGCATGGTGGTCGAGCGGATCGACGCGATTAACCACTTCAATTCCGAGGCCGTAGAC
>SDWN01000099.1 GCA_004195305.1 Neptunomonas sp.
TCGCCGTCGACAAAGGCGACTCGGCGCAATTCAACCAGCAAGAGGTGCTCGATCCTCAAGGCTGGGATTTAATGAATTTTCTGATGGATGCGCGCACGGGCTTGGGGCGTTTTCATGAGTTCCGGATCTCCAATTACAGCCTCATGATGGACCTGATTGATTACTGCAAGGATCACGATATTGACGATATCCTCAAACTACCCGACGTCAAGGAAAGAGTGGAGCTATACCGCGATCAAAGTACCCGGTTTAAGGCGCAAATCAAACGCTGCGCAACGGTGCACCAAAACCTGGTGGTGTTAGATCTACGTGAGGAGGAGACGATTCACGCGGGAAATCGCTTTATCATCTATGCTCTCTTTCCTGAATGTAATATCTCAATTCATGTTATGTGGGGATTCAAAAAACAGAACACGGTGTTCGCAACAGGGAAATCGATTTTTGACCGAGGTTCAAAAACCAACGTCGGCATGTTGATGTTAACCTATGGCGGAGGTGGTCACCATGCCGCCGGTACATGCCAAGTAGAGCATGCAATCTCTGAGCAGACACTTGCCGCATTGATAGAAAAAATTACTGCCGATGGATAAACGCTAAGCGTTTGTACGCAAATACGGGGCCCGCGTGGCCCCTTCTTATTTTCAAATAACGCGCTTAGATTTTTCATTTTTGTGTATCAAGTCAGATCCCTATTACCGATGCCGTGGTTCAGGTTTCGAATGCGATGATCTGATAGGCAGGCGTTTCATAGGGGTGACTGTCCTCGAGTGCTGCTAGGATCCGCTCTTTCAGCGGGCGGTCGAACACCAGCTCCACTTTTAGCTCCGGCTCTTGCTGAACCCGCTCTTTCTGGCCAATAAAGGGCGTGGCTCCTGCGAGCGGTCTGAACTGCCCCATCCCTTCTGTGACCCAGCAGCAGTCGGCGTAATTGCCAATGTTTCCTGCGCCGGCGGCAAACAGCGCCTGCTGGGTGGCTTCAAGGTGGCTGCGGGGAACGTAGTATTCCAGTTTATACATTGAATCTGTCCTTTTTGGCTATGTATTACGTACGTAACTATCTGGGAGGTCGCAGACGGTCTAATATTGTCGCTGTACGGCGATGCGTCAAACCATTTCTGCTTCCAGAGCTAACGAGATGTATGATCAGTAGAGTTTGAGGCTCAGTGTGATCTGGTAATGATGTATATCAATGTAGTCGGCCTGAAGTAGGTATAAAATACACCTATTGCTTTGGCTTTCTGATCAAGCTGGTACAAACTTAATATTACGTCAGTACGCATCACGGATAGGGTCAGTATGGACGTTACAGAGAGTAAGAATTCTTTTGCCTTGAAGCAAAAAAAATACGGTTCATTCTTTCATGGGCGGCCTTTTTTTGGCGCTATCTGTATCGGCCTCCTGATTCTTCTTGGCGCAACCTTAGTCAAACAGGCTGAAATCAAGACCGATACGCTCAGCCAACAACGTCAGGCAGAAAAGCGTGTTAGCGACGCAGCGGCTTCACTCTCATCCTCCATGATCGTTAGGCTAAATCTGACCAGTAGCCTCAATGCGTTTGTAACGACTCGGCAAGATTTTTCTGCGCAGGAATTTGACAGCTTTGCTTCGATGCTACTAAGGGACTTGCCAGGGGTCATGAGCCTGCAATTAGCACCCAACGGCATCGTTACTTATCTAACAGATCTGGAGCGGAATAGAAAAGCACTGGGGCACAATCTGCTTGCCGATCCGAATCGCCGTGCTATTGCGGAGAAGTCTATTCGAGATCGAAGCTACGTCATTGCAGGTCCAATCAACTTAATTCAAGGCGGGCGAGCGATCATCGCCAGAAGGCCAATATTCATCCCCGCTCAAAACAGTACAACGGAGTTTTTTTGGGGGTTTGCCACTGTCTTGATTGAAGTTGACTCACTATTGAGTACCCCATTGTTTAACCAATTGAGTCAAGATTTTAATGTTTCCATCCGAGGTAAAGATGGGCTCGGAGCCAAAGGGGAGATTTTTTATGGCGATCAGTCTACGTTTGACTCAGCGGTAGCGGTCTCTGATATCGAGCTGCCGAATGCCCTCTGGCAGTTAGCCGTTTCTGATAACGGCTCGCACGTATCGAGCGGTTTCATTATGTCCATCTGGTTCTGGTTTGTATCTGCGATAGCCGCAGCTTTTGCCTCAATCGTAGTCTATTCAACACTGGATAGACCTAGGCAGCTTGAGAAGGATGTAAACAAAGCAACGGAAAGGCTTTCAAAAGAAGTTAAAAATAGGATTAATGCCGAAGAACAAGCACTGCACATGGCTCAGCACGATTCTTTGACTGGTTTGCCTAACCGTCGCTTATTCGATGAACTTAGCAAGCATTCCATCTCTACCGCTAAGCGTGAGGGCCTATCTAGAGCCATTTTATTTGTTGACATAGATGGCTTTAAAAAAATTAACGATTCGTTTGGTCATGCCGCCGGCGATCTGGTTCTGGTTATGATTGCTGAAAGGCTTTTAGAGCGCGTTCGTGAGTCAGATATTGTTGCTCGGTTCGGTGGGGATGAGTTCGTAGTTCTGCTCACTGAAAACTGTGATGTTGCAGGCACGGAGAAGGTTGCCTCTGAGATTATAAAAGTCATTTCCGAACCCTTTGATATTGGCGGCAGAGCTGCAAGGGTTGGGGCCAGTATAGGTATTGCAATATATCCGGATCATGGTGCCTGTATTGAAGACTTGCTTCGAAAATCTGATACGGCGATGTACTTGGCAAAAGATAGTGGAAAAAACTGTTACAGACTCAGTGATTGCACCCAGAAACTTACCAGTCAGTAGCCAGTGGTGGGCTGATGCACAGGCTTCCATACCGATTTCTGCTCCAGGAGGTGCTCGCTCGCACAATGCGTCAATCCATCGGTTACGCTTGAGTTTATCCTGCCGCTGAACCCGGTCATGACGGTCAACAGCATGAGCATGAAAAACGGATTTTGCTATATCAACACCGACCCGTGTAATGTTCATATTGGGCTTCTCCTCATCTGTCGAATGGTCACCACTCGGCTACGTGTTACAACGAATCCATGCGTCTATTTGCATCAGCTAATAGCCGTTCATAGAGTGACATTGCTGCTGACCCCGTCTGCCCCATCTTTGGAAGGACAAGGTGGAGTGGCACTTGATAGCGAGAGCCTCCCTCTATAGGCAATTGCACTACTTGAGTTGTCTCTAGCGTTTCCAGCATATGATCCGGTATACGACAAAACCCCAACCCTTTATTGACGGCCTTCCAGGCGTGATCAAAGTTGTCCACCGTAATGCGTTGCTGGGATTTCAGCCAACCAACATTCTGCTCTTGTAGCTCTTCGAGCTGTCCCAGGTCTCGGATAATGATTTGAGTTTCAGTCAACAGATCTCCAGCACAAACGCTGCTTTTCTTGGCTAAGGCACTATTGCGCGATACCACAGGAATCATCGTCACAACACCAAACGCCTCAACCAGATGATCAGTCATCGGAATTTATGCCTCTTTCGCCATAGCACTGTTTTTTATCCCGGCTTTGCTATGGCCCCTTTATGGTCTAGAAGTTAATGATCGATATGCTTACTTCTTATCACAGCACAACAGCATATTCTTGGGAGGTATTGCGATTATCAGTTTTCTGCTTCGTGATATCGAAGCAGAGAGCTTAGTCGCACGGAAACTGTTGACCGGCCTTATGTTGACCAACGCGCTCGGCTTGGTCATTACTCTATACGCTTGCGCGAAGGGTGTTTTCGCTGGTTTTGGATGGTCTGACCCCGCCTTTTTCGCTTTACTATCTGTTCTTTGCTTCTTGCAGCTGAAGAAAAATAGTCAAGAGCGGCGAGGTTGAATCGAGAAGGGTAGTCAGCGAGAGGATCGCTCCAGAGGCCGCCTCGGGCCGACTAGAGCCGCATATGCCCCCGCTCCGTGAGTGTCCGCTTTGGGTGCTTCCCGACCCATTTGGCCAGCTCTTGACGAAGGTGTCCAGCAGATGGCGCTCCTGTCCAACCGGATTGACCGGGAGCGTCCATAACCTGACTGCGGGCGATCAGGTTTTTGACTGTCTCCATTAAGTCCGACAGGATCCTTGTCAGGTTGGTGAATAAATGACTCAAAATAAGAGTGGCTTGCGGAGTGGTTTTTGACGCCTCCGAAGCTCAGTAGCCTCTCCTGGGCATGGATTCTTGAAACCGGAGCGGTCTGTTAGAATTCGCTATCGCTACGACAGCGGCCTCGTTGTATTAGCTATTTTGAATGCGACGACAAACACAAGAAAAGGAGGCGACTTTTTGTCAGACACTGACGCGAACTTACATGCGCTAAATCGGCAAAATGTATGGGCTGGCTTTAAGCAGCTAGTCCCTCTTTCGCTTTTTGTTGTTGTATTCGGAGTAGCCTTTGGGCTCGCGGCTACGCAAACAGGGTTGGATACGCCGTCGATTATTGCCATGAGCACACTGGTCTTTGCCGGTGCTTCACAGTTTGCGGCGTTGGAATTATGGGGGGCTCAGATGTCGCTTGTCCCTTTGGCTATTACTGTATTTGCCATCAATGCTCGGCATCTCCTGATGGGGGCCACCCTGTATCCCTGGTTGCGTCACCTACCTCCAGCAAAACGTTATGGGGTGATGCTGGTTGTCTCGGACGCAAACTGGGCAATGTCCATGCAAGCCTTTAGCCGTGGTGAGCCGGGTATGGGGCTGTTATTTGGCGGTGGCCTTGCGATCTGGTCATTCTGGATATTAGGCACTTGGCTGGGTCTTTATTCTGTCTCTTATACACATCT
>SDWN01000100.1 GCA_004195305.1 Neptunomonas sp.
GGCTAAAAGCCCCCATCTATGGACAACAAGACTCTGTGGTGAAGACGCCATGGCGGTCCAAGAGCAGATTGAAAATGGCCGGGTGTTGCGGCTTGAAGACCTGATCAGAAGCTCGGCCAAGCTGGATCAGTCGCTGTCTTGCGTCCCCCTAGTTCTCCAACGCCACGGCAGCACGCTGATGATGCCCAGCCTGCAAGAGGTCGTAAAAACCGGGGATTTGGTGCTGTTCTGCGGCGATCATCGCAGTCAGCGGCTGTTGGATGCCACGCTGAACAACCCCTATACCCTCAATTATTTGATCACCGGCCTTCAGCCACCCAAAGGATACCTGCTGCGCTGGGCCTACAAGGCATGCCGACGCTAGTCGGTTGATAACGTGGCTAGTTAAAACCCAATGGCCAAGGTGCTTGGTCTGATCGCTAGCCAAGAGTAGTTCGCCCCCCTTTAAACTGCTTAACCCGTCCCAGTACTTTGTCGGCCAGCGTTGCCAGTAAATCAGGATTTTACGCGCCATTGGAAAACAGATCTGTAATAGGAAGATAGAGCCGGTCTAAACTATAGGTACAAGGGGCAGTCAAAAAAGAGTAGGACGATTGATTCCTTTGGGAGATGGCAGTATGAGAACCGAGGAACTTAAGCTCGATGTACTCAAGCTCTGGCAGGGTTGGCCTGAGCATGACCAGTATGACGAACTGGACATGGCGATCCATGCCTTCATGGATAAGCTGAATCGGGAGCGACCGGATGTCTACTGGTCAGGCCAGTTGGGCTATGGCAGCAAGTATGACGCAGTGAGTGAATGGGTTCATGACTATGAAAGAGAGTGATCCGTTCCTACTATTAATATGCTGGTCAAATAGGTTCCATACCCATCTGTCCGTCGCCCCTAAAATCTGCCACAGTTGCGTGGAACTGCTTGATTTTCAGGGGCTCGCATTGGTCTACGACCAATGTTGACGCATTTTTGCGTCTATTATTAACCCACCGGGTTAATAATAGGGACACGCATCGTCCGCTTAAGGAATGAGGCCAGGTCTAGGAGTTAAAGGCAACAATGCTAGACCGGACCCCGTTTCGTGGACTGGAAAATCAGTGGCCAAGTGGCGGCCATCAGATCGCCAGGTAAAAAAGGGGTCTCAGTTGGTATAACCCCGGTAGCGGCCCAATATGACGACATAGGTTCCATCCGCCACCATTTCCTTGAATGCATTTTGATATGAAAGTGCCACCTCTTCTGGAAATACCTTTGACGTGGCGATGTACAAGTCGCCCACATTCAACGCTTCGCTAAACGTTAATTCCTCCTTGAGATCAATCTCAGCACTCCAATAAACAGCGATATCTTTTGCGGTGAACCATCCCTGAGTTCTTTTTTTCTGCAGAAGGCTGATATGAGTTCGAAAAGCGTCAGGAACTCTCACGATATTTTGAAATCCATGTTCTTTAAGGAAGTACTCAAAAGGGGTGTCTTGCTGAACAGAAATTTTTTCCAGTTTCTTCGCATCCTCAACGGAAAGCTCCTTACCATTTAAGGTCACAAAAACCTGCACAATCGGCGCCACCTTGATAAGCCAGTTATAGTGGGCTTCTCTTTCCGGGGTTCTTGTCAGGGGGAAAATGATATGGTTTGGCTGACTCATAACCGTGCGTTGTGAGCGGCTCCACGGCAAGAAGTTAATAGACCTGTTGCTACCTACGCGCCTTTCTATTTCTATGACGATATCGGCAATCAGGCCTGATCCGTCCTCCGCTTGAATGCTGTAGGGAGGTAAATCCGCGGTAATAAGCTTAACGTCATCCAGCCCCTCTGCTCGTATGCTTAACGAACAAAACACCGACAAAATAAGTAGACCTATAGATAACCTGAGTTTGCTCATCAGACCGACCTCTTACTCTGTCCATATACCTGGCAATATAGTGAATAAACGTGCACTTTAAACTTTTTCACTGTGGTGGAACACCCTGCCCAGCCGGTTGACATGGCGGTTTCGTCATTGGTAGGGGCACTGGTAGCCCGGTAGGCACCGTGGCTGTTCAAGCAGATTTTTTACGGTTACCGCTTCGGGTTCTCCTATAATCGCGATCAGCCCAACGCCTTTTCAACCACCCCATCGGTCAGATGCCGCTGGGTTTGTCGGGCTTTGAGCTGGTCGCAGAGGGTCATGAGTTGGTCGGTTTTGGCGGCCCTAATTTTTGCTCTGTAATTGAGAACAATGGCATAGGCATATGGGTCATATCATCCCAGCCAGCCTCTTTAACGGCAGGAAGGATGAATTTGCTGATGATGTCGGTTTCCGTAGTCCATAAGATGACGGTCAGTTTCGCATAGAAGGGGCTTGATATATATGGACTTGATTAGCCATGAGCTTCAGCCGTCACAGCACCAAGTCATGGATATACGAGCTTGCGAGAATAGATCGGCTGCAGCATGGCTGAGCTTTGTGGGTAATCTGGAAATTTGATCCTCCTTTGTGTCCACAAAACCCGATATGTATGGGTGAATGGGTCTTTGTTCAGACCCGGGTGCGGCATGCGTCAGGCTGAAGCCCGACCTACAGGTACGCTTCTGTGGGTCAGAATTCATTCTGACAAGGCCCTCAGGCGGCTGCCTATATTGGGCTGAACCCAGATCCACAAACTCGGTATGCATGGGTGAATGGGTCTTTATTCAGACCCAGGTGCGGCATGCGTCAGGCTGAAGCCAGATCCACAAAACCCGATATGCATGGGTGAATGGGTATTTGTTTAGACCCAGGTGCGGCATGCGTCAGGCTGAAGCCCGACCTACAGGTACGCTCCTGTGGGTCAGAATTCATTCTGACAAGGCCCCCAGGCGGCTGCCTATGCTGGGCTGAAGCCCGACCCACAAAACCCGATATGCATGGGTGAATGGGTCTTTGTTCAGACTAGGGTGCGGCATGCGTCGGGCTGAAGCCTGCGACGCGAATGTTATCGATACAGGCGCAGCTGGGCCAGTTGGCTGTCGATCCAGCCCAGCAGCTGTTGGTAGGCGTCGCCTTGGAGGCTTTGATAGCGATCCTGGAATTGCGTTTGCGTCAGCCCTTCGGGCAGTTTGTCGATCGAGATCATCAGGTCGGCTTCACGCAGCGGCGGGCCGAAGCGCTGCAGAAATGCGAGGGTCTGTTGTGGATCGCGGCTGGCATGCAGGGCGAACAGGGTGCCGGCACGATCGGCGGCCAGGTCGGCAAAGCTGAAACCGCTGCCCCCTTTGCCGGTGTCTAACAGTTCTTTAAATTCACCGATAGCGTGGCTAAATCCGGCATCCGCCAGCACCTGCAGGGCGGCAGACACCACAAAGTGCTGGCGCAGGTCGATCCGGCCCTTTAGCAGGGTGCGCTGGTGCGGAGGCTGTCGGCGTTGCTGCTCGGTTACCACCGGTCCTGTCAGCTCTTCGACCTGGCTGCTGCCCAGATAGATCGCTAACGCCAGCAGCGCCGCGCCCGTATCCCGTTGGGCTTGCTCGGGATCGGTCTGCTGCGCCAGCTGGCGAAACAGCGGGGCGATGAACTGGGTCACAGAGACCCACTGCTGTGGTTTAAATTGGGTGGCTTGCTGTTGTAGCTGGCTGTAGTAGTAACTGATCCGGGCATTATCCAGGCCGGGGTTGTCGCTGCTGAAACTCTGAACTCGCGCTAACAGCTTTCTAAACTGCTGGCGGGCGTCGGCCGGGGGGGTGATAGCGACGGTTAACTGATCGTTGGTGATTGCGGTCAAACGCACCGTCTGCAGCAGGGTTTGGCGCTGTTGCGGATCAAACAGCCTATCCAGCAACCAGGGCAGTGTCACCTGCAGCAACCGATCGGGGAGGGCTAGGGTGCCTAGTTGTAGTTGCTTGAGCGTCACCTGTTGCGGCGACACCGGGAGTACCAGCTGCGACGACAGGTAGCGGCCGAAGGGATTGCGGGGTAACTCGACCGACAGAGTTAGCTGAACGCCGTCGGGGATGATGTTGAACTGAGTCCGTAGCCGTGAGTTAGCGCGCCCAAGCAGCGCGGCGAGACCGTCGAGCTCCGACTGGCTGACCGACAGGGTGTCGTTGCGCTCCTGACTAAAGATTCGCAGGGTGCGTTTGGCTAATGACTTGGCCGCAATCACCTGCTCGGTGGTGGGCGCTGGCGCAGGCGTGGCGATCCAGGCCTCGTCGCTGATGGTTGCCTGGAGCAGATAGAGGACACCGGCCAGTAGCAATAGCAGCATGACCACAGCCAGCATAAATAGGCGGCGAAGCGATTTCAGAGCGATATCCTCCAAGATTGCTGATCAGGTTGTTGATCCAGTTGCTGAATCTTTGAGGGTATAGGGCAGAGGCTGGGCTTGGCAATAGGTCAGCGTAATTGTTGCCACGGAGCAATGGGATTTATCCCTGTTCAGCCGTCTCTACCGGCACCTGCCGGACTTGTAACAGCGCGTTGATCTCCGGCACGCAGGCGCCGCAATTGGTGCCCGCCTTCAGTGCGCAACCCACGGCGGCGGCCGAATCCAACCCCTGGGCTGCGATCGCTTCGGTCAGGGTGTTGCGGCCCACCCCGAAACAGGCGCAGACGAGGGGGCCGCTACTGGCCGAGCCCGATGCGGAACGCGCGCTCAGTAGGCTGCGGCGGTCGCTATCATTGAGTGCATCCGCGTTAAACAGGCTGCCCAACCATTCGCGCTCGGGCAGCTGCGGGGTCGCGCCAACCACCAGTACCGCCTGGAGCAGGCCATTGCGAATTAGCGCGCTACGGTAGACGCCTTGGGCGGGATCGCTGTATTCCAGCCATTCATCCGGGGTGCTCAGGTCAACGTTAAGCCACTG
>SDWN01000105.1 GCA_004195305.1 Neptunomonas sp.
AGATGTGTATAAGAGACAGAACAGCTCCCGCGCCTTGGCCAGCCGTGCCGGTTCCAGACTGGCAGCACCCTTATTCATCCCCTCGACCAGCGTGGCTGTGGCAGCACCGTCACGCTCGTACAGATCGAACAACAGCCGCTCGAAGTTACTCGACACCCGGATATCCATGCTCGGTGACAGGGTGTGAATCAAATCGTGTTTGGCCGTGTCATTGGCGCTGATGCAGCGGTGCAGGATATCGTTGCTGTTGGTCGCAACCACCAACTGCTTGACCGGCAGGCCCATGCCCTTGGCCAGATAACCGGCGAAGATATCGCCGAAGTTACCGGTCGGCACCGCAAAAGACACCTCGCGGTGCGGCCCACCCAGCGATAGCGACGCATGGAAGTAGTAAACGATCTGGGCCATGATTCGAGCCCAGTTGATCGAATTCACCGCCACCAGTTTGCGCCCCTTGAGGAACGACTGATCGGCAAAGCTCTGCTTGATCATCTGCTGGCAGTCATCGAAATTGCCTTCGATCGCCAGGTTATGAATATTGTCGCCGACGATGGTGGTCATCTGCTTGCGCTGCACGTCGGAGACGCGGTTATGCGGATGCAGAATAAAGATATCGACATTGTCGCAACGCTTGCAGCCTTCGATCGCCGCCGAACCGGTGTCACCCGAGGTCGCCCCCATGATGACCACGCGCTCCTGGCGCTTCTCCAGCACGTAATCGAGCAGACGTCCCAGCAGCTGCAGGGCAAAATCTTTAAATGCCAACGTCGGCCCATGAAACAGTTCCAGCAGCCACAGGTTGCTATCGAGCTGTTTTAGCGGTGCCACGGCATCATGGGCAAACACATTATTGCCCCCCGTGACCGCAGCCGTGCCGTAGGTTGCATCGATAATCGCATTCAGATCCGCCTGCGGAATGGTATCGGCGACAAAGGGAGCGATGATCTTCTTGGCCAGATCGGCGTAGCTGAGACCTGCCCAGGAGGCGATCTCTTCTTTGCTAAACTGTGGCAACTGCTCGGGGACGTAAAGCCCGCCATCGGTCGCCAGACCGGCCAGCAACACCTCTTCAAAGTTGAGCTTGGGAGCCTGACCACGGGTACTGATATATTTCATGTCTAGTTCCTGACTTGCTGTCTGAATCGAGATCCGGGATTAATTAGCGTCCAAAATCTCAACGCGGATACGGGTCACCTCGCCGCTGATCGTCTCCAGCGCCTCGATCGCTTTGATTGCCGCATTCATCCGCACCTCTTTAACCACGTGGGTGAGGATAATGATCGGTACCAGTTGATCGTCGGTTCCATGCTGCATGATGGCATCGATACTGATCTGCTGATCCGCCAGAATGCGAGTGATTTCGGCCAGCACCCCCGGATTCTCAGCCGCCTGCAGGCGCAGGTAATATGCAGTTTCGACCTCTTCCATCGGCAACATCGGCAGATCGGACAGTCGCGAAGGATGGAACGCCAGGTGCGGCACCCGGTTATCCCGGTCTGCGGTCAGAGTCCGGACCACATCGACCAGATCCGCAATCACCGCCGAGGCGGTCGGTTCAGCACCGGCACCCGCGCCGTAGTACAGCGTCGGTCCAACGGCGTCAGCATCTACCAGCACCGCATTCATCACCCCATCAACATTGGCGATCAGGCGTTTTTCCGGAATCAGGGTCGGATGCACGCGCAGCTCGATACCGGCATCGGTGCGCCGGGTGATCCCCAGATGTTTGATCCGGTAGCCCAGTTGCTCGGCATAGTTAACATCGTCGGCAGTGATCTTGGAGATCCCTTCGGTATAGGCCTTGCTGAACTGCAGCGGCACCCCAAAGGCGAGTGATGCCAGGATCGTCAGCTTATGCGCCGCATCAATCCCCTCGACATCGAAGGTCGGATCGGCTTCGGCATAGCCGAGCTGCTGCGCTTCTGCCAGCACATCTTCAAACGCCCGACCTTTGTCGCGCATCTCGGTGAGAATGAAATTACCGGTACCGTTGATGATACCGGCGACCCAGTTGATGCTGTTGGCCGCCAGACC
This sequence comes from Neptunomonas sp., assembly GCA_004195305.1. Classification (GTDB taxonomy): domain Bacteria; phylum Pseudomonadota; class Gammaproteobacteria; order Pseudomonadales; family Balneatricaceae; genus Motiliproteus. The sequence goes on from SDWN01000105.1 coordinate 2,035, forward strand.
TTCACGGATCGCCTTAACGATGGGAATACCGCCCGCGACTGAGGCCTCAAAGGCCACCATCACATTCTTGCGCTGCGCCGCTTCAAAAATCTCGTTACCATGCACCGCGATCAACGCTTTGTTGGCGGTAACCACATGTTTGCCGTTTTCAATCGCTTCCAGCACCAGTTCCCGCGCGACATCACAGCCACCAATCAGCTCGACCACGACATCAATTTCAGGATTTCGCGCGACCGCGAACACATCGGCCACGATCTGGGTGCCATTGGTATCAGCCAGAGGGTTAGGACGACGAGCACCAATCTGCTCAACCCGAATCACCCGACCGGCACGTCGCGAGATCTCCTCCTGATTGCGCTGTAGCACATTGAAGGTTCCGCTTCCTACTGTACCCAGACCACAGATACCTACTTTAACCGGCTTAAAACCCATTTTTCGGTCCTTAATCATTGAATATCGAGCGTCCGACAGGGGCGCTGCACAAAAAGTCGCTCAGTATAGCAAAAATCAGATTACGGTGGGTATGGCTGGCAAGGTTTTGGACGCGGACCGCCTTGAAGCCAACGATTAACCTGCAATCTGACGCAACTGCGGGCTTTCCGGGGACGAGCCCCTGCATCACGTAGTAATCCGGAGGGTTAAGAACGATCACGGTAGCGGTTGGGTAACTTGAGATGAAACTGAATCGCCAACGCCCGCAGTATAAACGCCACCAGAAAAGCGCCGATCAGATCGTAGCTGCCGGGCAACCCCAGACCACTCAACCCCAGATAGGAGACCGCACCCGCCAGCGCGGTGGTGACATAAAGCTCGGAACCGCTGAGCACCAGCGAGCTACCGCAGAGCACATCCCGGGCGATCCCGCCAAAAGTGGCGGTCATCACCCCCATGCAGACCGCAATCAAGGGCGACACACCATGATCCAGACCGATCTTGGTCCCCACAACACTGAACAGCGCCATCCCGACCGCATCCATCCACAGCAGCGCCCGGGTTCTGGAGGCCAGATAAGGCGCAATGACATAGGTAACCGCCGAGGCGATCAGGCAGATACTGACCCACTCGGGCTCGCGAATCCAAAACACCGGCACCTTACCCAACAGCAGATCACGCACGGTACCGCCACCCAGGCCGACAGCACAACCGATCAGCATAAACCCCAAAATATCCATTTTCTGGCGTGCCGCATCCAGCGCGCCAGAGGCGGCAAATACCGCAGCGGCACTCAGCCCCATGATGTTAATCACCAGGGTTAAATCGATCTCGAACATGCTGCTACCTGTATCACCCGTCTTTAAGGATTGGCAGAACTGCCGAATCTAAATGAGAATTTTATGGCACCTACATCCTGACCATCGCCGCTCTTTCGCATCCCTGCGACCGCGGCATACCGTACATCCTGTACATAAAACGCGACCCTGAAGGTCGCGTTTAGCATGAACAACAAACTAGCGCTTATAGCAGTCGATCACTTCAGCTCCAGCACCTGCGCTGCTGCGATCTTCTTTTGCCACTTGGCCGGTCCGGTAATATGAGCCGATTCGCCGCGTGAATCAACCGCCACCGTCACCGGCATATCGACCACATCGAACTCGTAGATCGCTTCCATTCCCAGCTCAGGGAAGGCGATGGTCTTGGAGGCCTTGATCGCCTTGGAGACCAGATAGGCTGCGCCACCAACGGCCATCAGGTAGACCGACTTGTTGTCCTTGATCGCCTCGATCGCAACCGGCCCGCGTTCAGCCTTACCGATCATCCCCATCAATCCGGTACTCTCGATCACCTGGCGGGTGAATTTATCCATCCGGGTTGCCGTGGTCGGCCCCGCAGGCCCCACCACTTCGTCACGTACCGGATCAACCGGGCCGACGTAGTAGATGAAACGGCCTTTGAGATCGACCGGCAGCTCCTCACCGGCATCAAGCATGGCGCACAATTTACTATGCGCCGCGTCACGTCCGGTCAGCATCTTGCCACTCAGCAGGATGGTGTCGCCGGTATTCCAGGTTTCAACCTCTTCCTGGGTCACTGTATTCAGATTCACCCGGCGTGTGGTCGCACCGACCTCGAAGGTCACTTCCGGCCAATCGGACAGCGACGGCGGCGTCTGCAGCGCCGGGCCATTGCCCGTCAGGGTAAAGTGGGCGTGACGCGTGGCGGCGCAGTTGGGGATCATGCACACCGGCAATGAGGCGGCATGGGTCGGGTAATCTTTGATTTTGATATCCAACACGGTGGTCAAACCACCCAGGCCCTGCGCACCGATACCGAGCTGATTCACCTTGTCGAACAACTCCAGACGCAGCTCTTCGACCCGGTTTTGCGCACCGCGTTCTTTCAGCTCGTGAATATCGACCGGATCCATCAGCGATTCCTTGGCCATCACTGCCGCTTTCTCGGCCGTACCACCGATGCCCAGACCCAACATACCTGGCGGACACCAGCCAGCACCCATGGTCGGCACGGTCTTAAGGACCCAATCAACAATGCTATCGGACGGGTTCAACATCACCATCTTGGATTTATTCTCAGAACCGCCGCCTTTGGCCGCGATCTGAATATCCACCGTGTCGCCAGGCACCACGCTCATGTGAATTACCGCGGGGGTGTTGTCCTTGGTATTCGTCCGCGCACCGGCAGGGTCGGCCAGAATAGAAGCCCGCAGCAGGTTATCCGGATTGAGGTAGGCGCGACGCACACCCTCGTTGATCATCTCCTCAACGCTCAGCTCGCTGTCCCACTGCAC
>SDWN01000409.1 GCA_004195305.1 Neptunomonas sp.
AGATGTGTATAAGAGACAGTTGCTGCAGACTGCTAAGCCGTATCTGAATGCCGCCCTGCTCGGTAAATTTAATCGCATTGCTGATTAAATTACTGATGACCTGCGAAAAGCGGGTCGGATCGCCCACAAGCGACAACGGCCATTGCGCCTCACACTGCAGCGCTAGCGTCAGCCCTTTGTGCGCCGCAGCGGGTGCCTGCATCTCAAGCACATCTTCCAGGCAAAGCTCCGGGTTAAAGGGGATGTTCTCAAGCCTGAGATTGTCAGACTGGAACTTGGAAAAATCGAGAACATCGTCGATCAGGCGCAATAATAACGACGAGGCACTGAGAATAATTCGACAATACTCGCGCTGGCCGTCGTTTAACTGGCTCTTTTCCAACAGCCTAATAAAGCCGATCACAGAACTGATGGGGGTCCGCAGCTCATGACTCATGCGCGCCATGAAGTCATCCTTGGCCCGGGCGGACTGCTCTATTCGCTCTTTCGACCGCTGCAACGTTTGGTGGCTCAGCTCCAACTCAGCCAAGGCGGTCTGCAGCTCGGCGGTGGCCTGGTCCACATCTCGCTGCAACAACTCCTGATGCTGTTGCTCCTGCTCAATCAGCGCCGTTATTCCCTGCTGCAAAGCGCCGATCTCGCGCTGATAGATGGCGGCGATTACCGGCTGCTCGCCGCCAGACTGATAACGCGTTAAGGAGTGGCTAAGCGCCCGAATCGGTGCGCTAATATTGCGCCCGATGCGTAACGCCAGGATCGCCGCCAGCAGCAACCCCGCTGCAGATATCAACAGCCCCCAGAGAATAATCTGTTGCTGCCGCTGCAACAGAGCCTGATCGTTTAGAATAATAACCACAGCGCCGAGATGACGCTCCTGGACAAAACCCTGGTCGAAATCATCCACTGCCACGGCCCCCATAACCACTGGCTTAACCAGCAGCCAGCCATCCTCAATCCCCGGCAGATAGATCCGCTGCCCCGCTTCGAGCTCCTGGATGCCAGCAATAATTCGCTTGAAATCCAACACCAGCGCCTGGCTTTGATAGATCAACTTCGATTGCGCATTAATAAACATAATATTAGTAACGTAAGGTCGTTTTATCGGCCCTCTGGCCAGCTGCTCCAAAACCTCGACATTTTGCGTCAACAAGCCAAACTCAGCGGCCGAGGTCAGATAATCCATCAGCGTTTCTGCCTCATCGTTGAGTGCCTGATGCGCGTCCTGAATACGCGAACTGATCATGTACCCCGATAGCGCGAAGGTCAGCAGTAGCAGCGGCAACAGTGCCGTCAACATCACTTGCTGACCGATACTCAGGCAAGATAACCGCGAGATTAGTTTCATAAGCGGCCATCCCGGGACATCCCGGCCTCAATTTCAGCCACACTCGGCAGACTCAAGCCGATGCTCTGTGCCGCCTGGAGGTTGGTGCGAATCTCAAAAAACAGGGGATACGCCGGCGCGGGCAACCTCTTGGCCTGCTGCGAATACCAGTGCTCTAACCAGGCCGCGGCATCTTTAGCGATAGACACCGGGGTGCTGAACACGGCCGCCGTCGCACCGGCATCAACATAACGGCTAGAGAAGCCGATCAGCGGAATATTGCGCCTATAGCACAGCAGCAGCAGCCATTTTGAGATACTGCGGTTAAATTCGGCCTTGTCGGGCAGCACCAAAATTGCATCGCTACTCTCACTTAGCGGCTCCAATAGCCGAATCGGATTTTCGTTGTATCTAAATTGCGCTAACCGCTGCTGCCAACCCATCGCATCGAGGGCAGACGCGATAGCGGGTAGCTGGTCATCACTATTGGGCCCCAACACCACCCCCATCCGCTTGATGGATGGGCTGATCAATTGCGCCAGGCGCAACTGCCGGGCAACCGGCTGCTCCAGATAGATCGCACTTAACAATCCTCGCTCTCGCCGGGACAACAACGCGGGCTGGCTACTCAGCGAATTAAACGTCCGGCGCGGTATCAGCACGCTCAGCACCGGCCAGGACAGCGGCCCATGCAACACCTCTCGGGTGGCCTGGGCACCCACAGTGACAATAAGGTCGGCCTGAACGGCCGTCGGGCTATATTGATCAGCCAGTACGCTGCTCAGCTGCCAGCGCTCCAGCGGCAGACGCTCCAGTAAGGCTGAACTCAGCTCGTGATAGGGCGGGCTATCTTGGCTCAACACCAGCAGCAACGATTGACGTGCCCAGCTACTGGCCGGAAGCAAAACCAACAGCAGCAGCAGCGCCCGAAACCAGGAGCGTAGATATGGGGAGCCTCTCCTAGACGAGGGCACTAGTAAACAATCCATTGCTTATACATCTCCATGCCCTAAGCCGTTGCTTGGATATTATAGGAAATCTAACTTCAGGCGAACAAAACCACGCGTATCCACGCGGTTGTTCCTCTCAAACTCGGTATAAGACGCAGTAATATTTTGCAGAATCAGCTCCAGCGAACCCTGCATAGCTGCGGTTTTAAACTTTTTCGCCAGCCGGCCATCGACCCGGTTATAGGGCTTTAGCTCAGAGCCCTGATGCCAGTTCACCGAGGTCTGACGATAATAGGCGGCGCTGGCTTCGATCCCGTAGCCAAAAGCGTGACTGGCCAACAAACTCACACCGTGAGTGGGGATTCTTTCAGACAGATTCCTCATATCACCTCCCGCCTTTCTGCGCTCATATTGACCTTGAGCGTCGGCATAGGCGTAGCCGAGGAAAAACCAGGAATGGCTCCAGGGCTGCAGCTTCCACTGCGCTTCAAACCCTTTGGTACGCCAAGCAGCGTTATTAACCAGCTGCAGGGATTTTTGATCGGCATCGGTAGGCGGGATAAATGTACTGATCCAATCTGGATCGGGAGAGGTTTCGGCGCTATAAGCCCACTGCTCTGCGACCCCATCGGTCACCTCCTCGACATAGGCTTTAAGGTCAAAGATCGAACGGATCGAGGCCACCTCAAACAGATAGCCCAGTTCTAGAGCATCGACGCGTTCAGGCTTGAGCGGTTGTGGGGTATAGGTATTCAGATCGAGCATCTGGCCATTACTGGGTACAACCAGTTTCGCAAAGGTGTGCTGTTCCATCAGCGAGGGCATCCGATATGCACGGTTAACGGCTGCCCGCAAGGTGGTCTGGTCGCTGGCGTGCCAATTCAAGCCCGCGCGCGGTGAGAGTCGTGCCCCGGCATCTTCATTATTTTCCAGCATCGCCCCGAGGTTGACGGTCCAGAGGGGTGATGGCTGCCACGCCAGATTACCAAACAGGCGCTGGCTATCCGTCACCTGAGTTCGATTATCGCCCAGATTAGGGGGGCTGCTGACACGATCCTGGCGCACACCGACGCCAGCAACGAATCGCAGCGCCGGGTTCCACTCCTGAGTCAGCTGTAGCTCGAGATCGTAGCGTTCGGTTATGCCCGTTTCAGCCCCCTCATCTAGCGGCTGATTGGGCACTCCGTTAATATATGCACCGATGAAGCCTTCGACATCCGCAGGTGACACTCCCTCCCTGATTAACAGATCGGACAGCAGAATCAGGCTCTGGTTGTTGTAATTCGTACGACTGTGGTTGATCTGCACTCTGAGCTGTTGCTGAGGACTGATGATTCGGTCCCAGATTAGGTTCTGATAATTCATCGTCTCTTCGCGCGGATTAAACGCTGCCGGATGGTTAGCGCCACCCACGCCAATTTGGCCATCGCTGAGACCCAGTTGAATAACGATGCTATCGCTAAGTGTCGGCGTGTAGAGGCCGGATAGGTTCAGCTGAGACAGCTCAGCACCGTCCTCCATTCGGGCATAGAAGGGGTCGACCCCGTCACCGCCGAGATCAAATCCGATCCCCGTGCCCGCATTTTTATGGTAATTGAGCCCCAGGCGATAATTAAAGCTGCCGATCCGGTCGTTATGACGAAAGGCATATTCTTGCGTATCCAGCGCACCCCATGTTGCTCGAAGGCTACTGCCGGTCTGATCCAAAGGGGCATAGGTGATGATATTGATCGCCCCCATAAAGGCGTTGGACCCCTGAGTGGCAACGTTAGGCCCACGCACCACCTCGATATACTTGATCTCATCCAGGGCCACCCCCAACACCGACCAGTCCACCGTTGACAGTGCTGACTGGTACACCGAGCGACCATCGATCGTGACCTCCAACCGGCCTGGGTGCTGCTCACCCTGACCATGGCTGACCACGCCAAACTTATTGGCATTGACATGGTAGGCCTGAAACCCCGGCACCAATTTGAACAGATCGGCGATATTGACCGCACCCGAGGCGTCGATCATGGGTCGATCGATCAAGGTTACCGACGCAGGCGTATCACTCAATTTCTGCGCCAAGCGGGTGGCGGACCTGACCGAAACAATATTCCCGAATAGATCTTCTTCACTTATCAGATCAGCAACGGCAGCCTGGCCGTAAGGCGCTATAAACAGGCCGAGAACGATATAAATACGACCCGCAGGTAACAGATTAGACTTCGACAACGGAGTGACTCCCTGAACCCTGCCCTTAAACACCGTAACACGCATGACGCCAAACAACCCGCTCCACAGTGACCGTCAGTAGAGCAAATAGCGACCGTTGCTACCAATTAAATCCTCCTATCCTGCTCCTCATTTGTTCCATATCACATTTCTTAGGCTCCGGGGGTCAACCGCAACACCTGCGCGACTAACTTAGTGATCCCCTCCGCCGCTTCGCTGATCGAGCCGGCGAGCATATACGCC
>SDWN01000639.1 GCA_004195305.1 Neptunomonas sp.
GAACTAACGCTTCACTGCAGAAACAGTAATGCAGCATTAACGCCCTCAAAACCAGCCAGGGCAGAGCCGCACTGGTCGCAACAACTAACTAGGACATAGCAAAAAAAACCGCACATTAACGTGCGGTTTTTTGCTAAGCGCAGATATCAGCCTGCACTTGTACGGCTAGCAACGACCGATCAATACCCCTTCAGGCTATCGATATACTCGGGCAAGAACAGTGAGATTTGTGGGATATATGTGATCAGCATCAGGAAGAACAGCAGCAGTAGCATCCACGGCAACACTGACTTAATTACCCAGATCATGTTGTGTCCCGTGATCCCCGCTGTCACGAAGAGGTTGAGCCCCACCGGCGGCGTCAGCATCCCGATCTCCATATTAACCACCATAATGATTCCGAGATGGATCGGATCGATACCCAGCTGCACCGCGATCGGGAACAGGATCGGCGCCATGATCAACAGGATCGCAGTCGGCTCCATAAAGTTACCAGCGATCAGCAGCAAAATATTGACCACGATCAGGAAGCCCCAGGCCGGCAAGCCCCACTGCATAATCGTCTCGGCGACAGAGTGCGGAATCCGCTCGGTAGTCAGCACATGAGCGAACAGCATCGCGTTGGCGATGATGAACAGCAACATCATACTGACCTTGGCCGCGTCCAGAACCACCTTGTTGACTTCTCTGTTATAGATACTGCGGGGAATAGCACCGACCATCTGTACCGTATTACGGACAAATACCGATCCCATCCCCTCGCCCTCTTTGCGCCAGGGCACACCCTTGATTGGCCCCATATCGCGATAACCCACCACGGCCACCAAGAAGGCGTAAACAGCTGCAGCCGCAGCCGCTTCAGTAGGACTGGCGATACCGCCGTAGATAGACCCCAGCACGATGATGATCAACATCAGACCGCCCATGGCGATACCACCAGACCTGGCCAACTGCAGAAAACCGGGGAACGGTTGGGAGGGCAGATTAGTGACGCGGGCGACAATATAGATCACCACCATCAGTAGAAAGCCCATCATCACCCCGGGAATCAAACCGGCCATAAACATCCGCGACGCGGACACTTCGGTCGCGGCGGAATAGACCAGCATCACGATCGACGGCGGAATCAGAATCCCCAAAGTACCCGAGGTAGTGATCACACCGGCCGCCAGTTTCTCTGGATAGCCCGAGCGCACCATACCAGCGATAACAATCGAGCCGATCGCCGCTACGGTCGCCGGAGAGGAACCGGAAACCGCTGCAAACAACATACAGGCCATGATCGATGCCATCGCCAGGCCACCCTTGATATGGCCAACACTGTCGATAGCAAAATCGATGATTCGCTTGGCCACCCCGCCGGTCGACAGAAAGGCCGACGACAGGATAAAGAACGGAATCGCCAGCAGGGTGTAGTGCTCAGAGGTAGCCTCAAACAACTTCAGTGCAATCGATGCCAGCGAGTCGTTGGAGAATATCAGAATCGTGCTGACGCTCGACAGACCGAGCGCAATCGCGATCGGCATACCCATAAACATGCAGGCAAACAGAAAAAGGAACAGGGTTGCGGTAGCCATTACTTGGATTCCTCTTTCTCTTGCATTGCTTTGAGTTGATCGGCGATATGCATACTCTCTTTCGCCTCATCCACCAGGTGAAAACCATCAGCCTTGTGGGTGATCACGCCCCAAAAAAGCACTAGAAAACGAACAACCAGCAAACTAAAGCCGATTAACAATACGGACGTTGGAATCCACTTTGGAACCTCCTCTCCCATGACTTTCGCATCATCCATCGTGATACCGATCATATGAAGCTTGCCCACATAGACCCAGGAGCCGTACAGGAACAGTCCGCAGTAGAACAGGCACAGTCCAATCGCGACCATCGTGACAGCGCGATGCACATCGCGCGGTAACATCTTAACAAAGACATCGACACCGATATGGCTACCGACCTTAACCCCGTAGGAGGCGCCGAAGAGCACAAACCAAGCCATCATCGTCAGCGTGACCTCCTGCGCCCAGTGGATACCGGCGTTGAAACCAAAGCGGGCAACCACCTCGGCGAACACCAGCAGCGTCATCGAGACCAGTAAGAGGCACAGAAAGCTCTCTTCCAGTCGATTAATCATTTTACCTAGCATGCCGCTGGTACTCCTGTGACATCATGGTGTGTGAACCCGGATGGGGCTCTCTGCTGTAAGCATTGGATTGGTCGGTTGGATGTCCCACCGGACACCGTTAACACTAGAGTAAAGCAGGAACCTGAAGGCCCTGCTTTGAAAGGAGCAGATAGATTGCCCCTGAGTGTCGGCGTTATTTGTTAGCAGCAACCGCTGCTTCGATCAGATCTGCACCGATCTGGCCTTCAAACTGCTTCCAAACTGGCTTCATCGCATCAACCCACTGGCTGCGCTCGGCATCGGTGATAGAAACCACTTGTGAGCGCCTGGAGTCGATGATGGCCTGCTTGTCGCTAACGCCTTTGTCAGCTGCAACGCCGTTACCGAATGCGATCGCCTCATCCAACGCTTTTTTGATGTCCGCCTTCAGGCCATCGTCCAGCTCCATCCAGAACTCGGCAGAGGTGACGACCAGGTAGTCCAGAACACCGTGATTGGACTCGGTAATGAACGGCTGAACTTCGAAGAACTTCTTGGAGTAGATGTTAGACCAGGTGTTTTCCTGCCCGTCGATCGCTCTGGTTTGCAGCAATGTGAATACTTCAGAAAATGGCTTCTTCAACGGTACCGCATCAATCGCTTCGAACTGCGCTTGCAACACATCAGACGTCATAATCCGGAATTTTCTACCCGCCGCATCGGCAGGAACGCGCAACTCGTTACTAGCAGACAGCTGCTTCATACCGTTGTGCAGGTAGCCCAGACCCACCAAGCCTTTATTCGCCAGAGAACCCAGCAGCTTCTGGCCAGCAGGTCCCTGCTGGAAACGCTCAACCGCATCCATGTCCTTGAACAGGAATGGCAGATCGAAGATCTGTAGCGACTTAGTGTACTTTTGGAACTTGGACAGGGACGGCGCAGCCATCTGTACATCGCCTAGCAGCATCGCTTCAAGCACTTTGTTATCGCCAAACAGCTGTGAACTTGGGAATACATTAACGACGACTTTACCTGCCAACCGCTCGGCGACCAGGTCGCGAAACTTGTTAGCCATCTGCCCCTTAGGGGTGTTTTCAGCGACCACGTGGGAGAATTTGATCTCAATCGGAGCTGCGGTTGCCACCTGGGCACCTACAGTCAGAGCTAGAGTAGCGACTGCTGCTGTAATAAAACGCATAGGGTTTTCCTCGTTGACCATTTTATTGTCATTATGGTCGTACGTAATTTCGAGTTTCACGCACGACTCTAGAAAACATTAATACACCTATCGTGCCAACTTAGAACAAGACCTTTAAAACAGAGAGTTACTAGCGACAACTAAACTATATTAGGGAGGATTTAATACCAGGATGCAGAAATAGCTTTTTTTGGGTGAAAACCCGCCACCCTGATACCCTGCCAAATGGGTGGTTATCCGCCAATCGTTTCTATACCAAAGTCTCGGTCAGTCCCCTAGCTGCCATTTATCGCTTCAGCCCCTCCAGAACCGGGTTCTGCCTACATCCAGATGCACAAACTCACTGCCGGGGTAGTAACCCACGCCGCCACGCCCCAACTCCAACGCACCTACTTTCAAGTCCCGAAGAGCGACACCGGGCAAACGGATATCGATCGCTTTACCCTCCATATGCAGACTCTTTTTCGCCACCCCAGCGCTGTGCTGGCGTAGCATCTGGTTGGTTGCAGGCGATCGATACCCCGAGATAACATGGAACGGCTGCTTCGCCCCCAGCCGCTGCTGAACCTCATGCAACAACTCCAGCAGCTGCAGGTCCATCTCGAAAATTTCACCGTTACGATGATCCCGCAGCACCCTGTTAATCTGTACCAACCCCTCATTCAGGTACTCACCATCAAGCCAATATGGCGCTTCGAGGTGCTCACCGGTATGCAGATTCAATAACTTCAGCGCACGCTCCTGCTCATGCTGACGCCCGGTTTGTGACCTGGCCCAACTCGGCATCGCGACCCCTGAAGCAACGGCACCTCCGGCCAACTTGAGGAAACCACGGCGATTAAGGCCCTTACGATCCATTCCCGCTTCCCCTTTCACCGGCAGATACCTGCGTCAATTCAGTAAGATCTTGCGGCCGTTGGTCAAGCTGGTAGATATCGTCACGAAACTGCACCCCTTGGCGCGAATCAAGCCAGGCCGTCCAGTAAGTCAGATAGAGCCCAACGGGGTCCTGCAAACGCACACGCTGGGTCGTAGAACCCGCCAGCAAATCGTCAAGGGTCTGTTTCATCGCCTGCGCGCCTAATAGGTAGCGTGCCAGCAGGCGAGGATTCTCAACCCGAACGCAGCCCGAGCTAAACGTTCTTTGAAATTTATTAAACAGCGATTTAACCGGGGTGTCATGGAGGTAGATGGCAGAGGCGTTGGGCGAATCGAACTTAATCCTACCCAGGGCATTACTGCTCCCCGGCAGTTGGTACAACCGCGGGTAGGCGCGGCCGCGGTAGAGCTGTTCAGGATCCGTCTCAGCCTCGTCGATCCAGACTTTATTCGACCCGAAACCGGCGACGATACGCATATTATGCTGTCCCAGATAATCGGCATCCTGCTTCCACTTAGGCAGGATATCCTTGTAGGCGATACTGCGCGGTACATTCCAGCCCGGATTGACGATTAATGAACGGATCTGACTGTCGAAGAC
>SDWN01000648.1 GCA_004195305.1 Neptunomonas sp.
AAAGCGAGAAAATAATGAAAAGACTGCTGATTGCAGCATCGCTGATGCTCTCCTCCACCCTGGCTATGGCGGCAGACACCGCGCTCTGGGAAAAATCAACGCTGAACGATATCGTCACCCGTGGCGAACTCCAGGTCTGTATGGAGGCGGGCTACATGCCGTTCGAGATGCGAAATAAAAACGGTCAGATCGTTGGTTTTGACGTGGATATGGCTAAAGCGATGGCCAAGGCCATGAAGGTCAAGCTAGACCTGCGCAACACCGCCTGGGATGGCATCATCCCCGCACTGCTGACCGGAAAATGCGACATCATCATGTCCGGTATGACCGTCACTTCCGAGCGCAACCTCAAAGTCAACTTCGCCAATCCCTATGTTATTGTGGGTCAAACGGTGCTGATCCGCCCCGAGCTGGCCAACGAAATCAAGAGCTACCGTGACCTCAACGATCCTAAATACGTTGTTGCGACAAAATTAGGCACCACCGGTGATATCGCCACCAAGAAGTATATCGGCAAAGCCGACATCCGCCTGTTCGAAACCGAGTCTGAAGGCGCGCTGGAAGTAGTCAACGGCAACGCGCATGCGTTTGTCTACGATCTGCCGTTCAACGCCATTTACGGCGCTCAGAACAGCGATAAGGTGACCCATCTGGACGACTCCTTCACCTATGAACCCCTGGGTTGGGCTGTCCGCAAGGGTGATCCTGACTTTATGAACTTCCTCAACAACTTCCTGGCGCAAACCAAAGGTGATGGCACCTACGATAAGATTTACGCCAAGTGGTTTAAGAGCAACGCCTGGCTCAAAACGGTTCAGTAACCACATCCTGGGGCCAGGCATGGCCCCAAGCAGGGTTCCGGTCAGGACGTTTCTGACCGCGATACCGACTAGCGATTAACGGATACGGCCGCCTAGGAGGCTGTCGGACTTAACACTGATCTACTGCGGCAAACCTCAATTAGGTCACATTTTCACGATCACCCTCGCTAAATAGCTCGCTATTCGCCTCGGATAATCGGAAAATCTGCCTCAAATCGACGTTGGCCTAAATAAAAAGGCCCTCGCTACGATCGGCCAAGCCCGACAGCCTTCTAGCCAACACCCTAAGCCCCCAATTTACTGGAATCCGAGCCCTTCATGGATAAGCAGTACAACAACACTTTCTGGAACATTGTCTTCGTACTGATCCTGTTCGGGATCGGCAGCGGTGCCTACCTATCCAGCAAAAGCATTGACTATACCTGGCGCTGGGAACGGATTCCGCAGTATCTGATTAATACCGAACCGCTAGCGATCAAGGCGCCGTTCGATGGCACGGTCCAGGTAAGTGACAACAAAAAATCGCTCTCTGTTGTCCCCGATAACGGTGACGAACCTCATGTAATCAAGACCTTCGATCTCCTAACGGTGAGCGATGGCGACATGGTTTTTGAAGGCGACGACATCGCGGGCATCGATAGCTGGCGAATTGGTCCTCTCACCTGGGGCCTGATCATGACCCTGAAGCTGTCGATTGTATCGCTGCTCTTTGCGGTGATCATCGGCCTGTTCACCGGCCTGGCGAGGATCTCCAGCAACCCGGCGTTGCGTAACCTGTCGATCACCTATATCGAACTGGTTCGTGGCACCCCGCTGCTGGTGCAGATCTTTATCTTCTATTTCTTTATCGGCACCATTTTCGATCTCGACCGCTTCACCGCGGGTGTAGCTGCACTGGCGGTCTTTACCGGTGCTTATATCGCCGAAATCATCCGCTCCGGCATTCAGTCTATCGCTCCCGGGCAGATGGAAGCCGCCCGCAGCCTGGGGATGAACTACGTTCAGGCGATGATGTACGTCATCCTGCCGCAGGCGTTCAAACGCACCCTACCGCCGATGGCTGGCCAGTTTATCAACCTGATCAAAGACTCCTCGCTGGTCTCGGTGATCGCGATTACCGACCTGAGCAAAGCCGGACGCGAAGTGGTCAACTCCACTTTCGCCCCCTTCGAGGTGTGGTTTACCGTTGCCCTGCTGTACCTGGTACTGACCGGCGGACTCTCCTGGTTAGTGCAGAAACTTGAAAAGAGGCTCTCCGCCAGTGACTGAGCATATTGATCCGAGCATTATCGTTGCCCGTGATGTCGACAAGATCTATCCCAACGGCTGCCACGCGCTGAAAAAGGTCTCTCTGAGCGTTAATCGTGGCGAAGTGGTGGTTATCGTCGGACCTAGCGGCTCTGGGAAATCGACCTTCCTGCGCACACTGAACCAACTAGAAACGATCTCTGAGGGCAGTGTCCGCATCGACGGCATCAACCTGAGCGACAAGAACACCGATATCAACCGGGTCCGCGCCGAAGTTGGCATGGTTTTCCAGTCGTTCAACCTGTTCCCACATAAAACCGCGCTCGAAAACGTGATCCTGGCACCGATGCGCGTGCTTAAAAAATCCCGTGAAGACGCACTCAAAAGTGGCGAAGGACTGCTGTACAAGGTCGGCCTGGCTGAACGCATGCACAGTTTCCCCTCTCAGCTTTCAGGTGGCCAGCAGCAGCGTGTAGCCATTGCCCGGGCACTGGCGATGATGCCGATGATCATGCTGTTTGACGAACCGACCAGTGCGCTGGATCCGGAGATGGTCGGCGAAGTACTGGATGTGATGAAAGGCCTGGCTAAAGAGGGGATGACCATGGTTGTGGTCACCCACGAGATGGGTTTTGCCCGCGAAGTGGCCGACCGGGTGGTCTTTATGGAAGATGGCGAACTGATCGTTGAAGAGACGCCTGAGCGGTTCTTCGACAGCACCAGCAACGACCGGCTGCAAAAATTCCTCGGACAAGTTCTCTGAACCGCAAGCAGACTAACCGCTGTACCTGCATATCAAGGGCCGCTTTTGCGGCCCTTTTACACGCTTAACCACTCTCTGTAGTGGTTGTATTTCACTCACTTACCAGATGTTGTACTCAGATCCAAAAACCGCATATACCAATTATATCTAAAAATACTTTTTTTAATTCCATTACCATTGAAGTGTGAGTGACCGCTTACCCCTCTTCATAATGGCTT
This sequence comes from Neptunomonas sp., assembly GCA_004195305.1. Lineage (GTDB taxonomy): Bacteria > Pseudomonadota > Gammaproteobacteria > Pseudomonadales > Balneatricaceae > Motiliproteus. Next base: position 3,051 of record SDWN01000648.1, read on the forward strand.
AAAGACACTGATTAAAAATCGATCGGCTAGCGGTCAATTTTCTGACGCTGCTAAGCTTTTATTGATCAAAACCTACATATTGTGTCAAGACAGCCGGCAGACATACAATATCTGCCAATCACATCGCGTCACCCCGTTTAGTGAGTGTACGATTTTTTACAACACCTAGTTAGATTAGAAATAAGGCCCAATGCAGATGACAGCCACCCTTCAGGTCGTAACATCAAAAGAACAAGAGATCCCGCTTCAGGATGCTTCACTCGATATCTGGGACTCCAAATATCGCCTTAAGTCTAAAGATGGCCAACTGCTGGATCAGGATATCGATGCTACCTTCTGTCGGGTCGCCAAGGCCCTGGCCGAGGTAGAGACGGACAAAAAACTGCAGCAACATTGGCAGCAACAATTTTTATGGGCACTGCGGCGTGGCGCTGTCCCGGCAGGACGGGTGATGTCCAACGCTGGGGCACAGGAACACAAGCCCGCTACATCGACCATCAACTGCACCGTATCGGGTACCATCACCGATTCGATGGACGATATCCTGGGTAAAAACCTGGAAGCCGGCCTGACCCTTAAAGCCGGTTGCGGTATCGGCTACGAGTTTTCCACCCTGCGCCCCAAGAACGCCTACGTGTCCGGCGCCGGTGCCTATACATCGGGCCCGCTGTCGTTCATGGATATCTTCGACAAGATGTGCTTCACCGTCTCTTCCGCTGGAGGCCGCCGTGGTGCACAGATGGCCACCTTCGATATTGGTCATCCCGATGTGGTCGACTTTATCCGCGCCAAACGTGAAGACGGCCGGCTGCGTCAATTCAACCTGTCATTGCTGATCACCGATGAGTTCATTCAGGCGGTTAAGGATGATACGGATTGGAAACTAGCCTTCCCGCTGAGTATCAAAGAGGTCGCGCGCGACGGCATCGACGTTAACGATAACGAACTGATCATCTGGCGCGAATGGCCCACGACAGAAAACTATGTCACCAATGATTCCGGACTGGTCGCCTGCCGCATCTCCAAGACCATGCGCGCTCAGCATCTGTGGAACGTCATCATGACCTCCACCTATGACTTTGCCGAGCCCGGCTTTATCCTTATCGATAAGGTTAACGAGCAGAACAACAACTGGTTTTGTGAGAATATCCGCGCCACCAACCCCTGCGGCGAGCAACCCCTGCCGCCTTACGGCAGCTGCCTGCTGGGTTCGATCAACCTGACCCGTTTCGTACTCGATCCGTTTACCGATAACGCCCGCTTCGACTGGGACGATTACCGCAAGACCATTGCCATCTTTACCCGCATGCTCGACAACGTGGTCGAGATCAATGGCCTGCCGTTACCCCAGCAGCGCGAAGAGATCGAATCCAAACGCCGCCACGGCATGGGCTACCTGGGCCTGGGGTCCAGCGCCACCATGCTGCAGATGCAGTACGGCGACGCCGCCTCTGTCGCCTTCGCCGAGAAGGTCACTAAAGAGCTGGCCATGACAGGCTGGCGCACAGGCCTGCAACTGGCCGAAGAGAAAGGCCCAGCGCCGATCATGAACCAGGAGTTTGACGTCACCGGCGCGATGCTGCGCAAGCGCCCGGAGATGGTCGCCGACGGCTTTAAACTGGGCGACAAGGTCAAAGGCAAAGTGCTGCATGCCAAGTACAGCCGCTATATGCAGAAAGTGGCCAAAGAGGATGCGCAGCTGATCGAGGCACTGGCCGACAAGGGCTGCCG
>SDWN01000867.1 GCA_004195305.1 Neptunomonas sp.
AGATGTGTATAAGAGACAGCTGGAAGATGGCTCCGTTCCGATCGACAACAATTGGGTGGAAAATCAGATTCGCCCCTGGGCATTAGGCCGTTCGAACTGGTTGTTTGCTGGGTCACTGCGCAGTGGGCAGCGGGCGGCCGCAGTCATGAGTCTAATCCAGTCAGCACGACTGAACGGGCACGAACCTTATGCTTATCTGAAGGACATTCTCAGCCGCCTGCCGACACAGAAGAACAGTGAGATCGCGGAGCTTCTGCCGCATAACTGGACGCTACCCGATCTTGGCAAGATGTGATCCCCGGACGACTTACAGTCGTTGCGCCCAAAAAGATGCCCTACCGCCGTAGGCACGTTGCCGATACGGTTGCTGATTGAGGCCTTTCTCAAGGATGGTTTTACGGCGCGATAGCGAGGGTTATTGAACGGCAGAGCCAGGTCGAAGGTCGATTCTAGTTGATCCGCACCGTTTTTACCGCGTAACCGCACGATGCACGGGGTGGCGCGTAGGTCTTCCGCACCTTGTCGGCGAACCGTCGCTCGATTAGCCGGGCGGGCGTATTGTGGACCGACCTTCTCGGACTGGTCCGCTAAATTCTGAGGCAGGCGCAGTACGGAGGGGTTTTCTACCTTTCCTCACCGAGTTACCCACAGGAATAGATTATATCTGGGTGAGGCTAGACTCAATCTCGAGGGCTGAAGTTTTAGTAAGGGGCGGCGCAGAACATGAGCATGTCTGCGCCTGCTTCTATAGGTCCTAAGTTGAGTGGGGGCGCACCCAAAGACAGCATCCTTAGCTTCCTTTAATTTTCTTAGAAGGTGTCTCTATGCCAATCTCAGCTGCTTCTGTCTCTGCGACAGAAGCAGCTGCAGGCGTAGCCTTGATTTCCGCAGAGGGTGTCTCTGCGTTAGTTTCAGCCGCATCTGCAACCTTGATAGAGGGTGCAGCAGCGGACACTGGCGCTTTGGTTTTGACTGGCGTGGTTTCTGCCAGAGGTGTATCTGCAAGAGGTGTTTCTACTGGCGTTGTTTCAACAGAAGATTCCGCAACGGCATCGATTGCTGGCTGCTTGGGGCTCTCCGTCACAATACTCTGTTTACGCAGTGCCTCTACGCGTGTTGCCAAGGTGGCAGATTGATCACGAAGCGACATGCCGATCACGCTTTCCTGCTGTAAGCTTAGATTGATACGCTCCAGTAACTCTTCTACAAAGAGCACTCTCTGCTCAGCCCTTTCAGGATCGAGCTCGACGATCAATGCGGACTCTTTGGCGACATAAAAGCTATGCTGAGCCGCCCTGAGAGCCTCTTTGCCCGCTTGCTTTACACCTTGGCGATCGCGATAGTTCTGTTCGATAAACTGTATGGAGGTTTCTAGGGTCTTTTCAGCGTGCGCATAAGTGGCTTCTGCAAACTCATCCGCATCAATATCATCGGCCTTATCCATCAAGGCTTCAACTGGCGCAAGGTGGCGCATTTTTAATGTATCGACCTCAACGTCAGTCAATGACAGAAGCACATCAGCCTGGCCTGCTATGGCTTTATCGATGTAGCCACCTTCAACTTCTTTGATCAGGTCCTGAATATCATTTAGGGCAGCTTGATACGCTTTGGGTTGCTCCTGTTGCACCCCCAATTCATCGAGTACCGCTTTATGCTCCAGTACCTTGGCGAGGGTGGTTTTAACGGTTTCTTTGGTCTTCCGGGCATCCGTAATCAATTGTGAGACTTTGAAGGCTTCCTCAATGACGTTAATGGATGGTTTCCCTTTTCGCAGCAGACTCTGTGCGTCTTTTAAGCTGTCCTGAGCGGATGCAATGTGTAGAGGGGCATAAAAGTGCAGTTGCTCTGCCGTGGCCTTGTTTAACTGTACCGCGGCTTCTAGAACGGCTTCCTCCGGTGACATTTGCGTTTTAGTTGCCGCGTCCCGCGCCTGCTGCTCGATCAATGTGGTATTCGCAATTTTATTGTTAGCGCAGCCTGATGCCATCAGTAGGCTGGCCGCTAATAAAGCAACAATTGGGCGTTTAGACATTTGAATACATCCTGTGTCGTAGCAATTTGTTTATAGAGTAATATCAGGGCTTGGATTTTCTGCTAGTACAGTAATATAGAAAATATGAGATTGAAACGTCGGTCGGGGTGTCAGGCGCCCTTTATCGCTACAGGAGTGGTGATGGCGGATGGCACGGAACACTTGAGACAACTCCGTGAACTCGAGCCCCTGATTCCGGCAGGCGTGACAGTTCGTTATCCAGGTCCGAAAGGCGCTATTGCCGTGGAGGCTGAATAGGGTAAAAATGTAGGGTACCGATTCAACTTCTTGAATTCTTCTGTGATAACCCATTATGCAACCCCAAGTTGACCCCTTTATTGTACCTTTTTGTGAAGAACAGATCGAAATCCTGTACCAGGATGACGATCTGCTGTTGCTCAATAAACCCACTGGGTTGCTGAGCCTGTCGGGTAAGCATCCGCTCAATAAAGACTCGGTGCATTTTCGCCTGGTGCAGGATTTTCCAACCGCGACAATGGTGCATCGGCTAGATTTTGGTACCTCGGGGATCATGATTGTTGCGTTAAATAAGCCGGTCAATGCGCACCTGACCACACAGTTTCAAGCACGTACGGTGAACAAGAGCTACTGCGCATTGCTCCTGGGGCATCTGGCCGCTGACGCGGGAAGTATCGATCTGCCGATCGCCAAAGACCGACCCAATTTCCCGCTGCAAAAGATCTGTCACGAAACCGGCAAGAGCGCACATTCAAACTACCAGGTACTTGAGCGGTTGAAGCAGCCGTTCGCGACTCGGGTCGAGTTTAAACCGGTTACTGGGCGAACTCACCAACTGCGCATCCACAGTCGTGAGCTGGGCCACCCGATTCTGGGGTGTGATCTGTACGCCTGTGATGAAGCGTTTTTTATGGCTAAGCGGTTAATGCTGCATGCAACTCGGATTGAATTCGAGCATCCGGTCAGCGGTGAAAGAGTAGACGCCTCCTGCCCCTGTCCTTTTAGCAAAGAATGACGATTTTTAGCCCAGATTAACGTTTTTTGAGCATCGTCAGGTCTGGGTGTATGTATATTTTTGTTGAAAAAACTTTACGCGGTGTAAATTTTAGTTTAAAAATACCGGCTCTCTCCGCTTACCCGGCGGGAGGCTATAGTTAGACACAGTGACTTACCCAGTGGCTGTTAACGATTTCAAGCCTCGATTACAACAACAAAGAGGACAGTATGAGCGCACCGACTAACCGGGCTATCCATAAGCCCCAGTTTATCCGTGGCGATGCCCTGAATATTCCCACCTATAAGGTGTTGAAACAGGACGGTAGCCTATACAAGAATGCCCAGGCACCTGAGATTGATCAGGCGCTGGCGATTCGCATCTATTCCACCATGGTGCGGACCCGGATGCTCGATGAGCGCGGGCTGGCTTCACAGCGCCAGGGGCGGCTGAGTTTCTATATGCAGTCTACCGGCGAGGAAGCGACCACGGTCGGTTTTGCCGCGGCACTGGATGATCAGGATATGATCATGGCCCAGTACCGCGAGCAGGGCGCCCTAGTGTATCGCGGTTTCAGCCTTGATGAATTTATGAACCAGCTGTTCAGCAATGCACTGGATTACGGCAAGGGCCGGCAGATGCCGATCCATTACGGTTCAGTCAAACTTAACTACATGACCATCTCCTCACCTTTGGCGACTCAGCTGCCGCAGGCGACCGGCTATGCTTATGGCCAGAAACTAGCCGGTGAAGGCCACTGTACTGTCGCTGTGTTTGGCGAAGGGGCGGCCTCCGAAGGCGATTTTCACGCGGCTTTGAATATGGCCTCGGTACTCAAGGTTCCTGCGATCTTCCTGTGCCGTAATAACGGTTATGCGATCTCGACACCTTCCAGCGAGCAGTTTGCCGGTGATGGCATCGCCCCGCGCGCACTCGGTTACGGCATGCATACGATCCGCGTTGACGGCAACGATATTCTGGCGGTGGTCGAAGCAACCCGCCAGGCGCGCAAGATCGCGGTCGAGCAGAACGAGCCAGTATTGATCGAAGCGATGAGCTACCGCTTGGCGGCGCACTCCTCCTCGGACGATCCTTCCGGCTACCGCAGCAAGTCCGAAGAGGCCAAGTGGCGCGACCTGGATCCGCTGCTACGGATGAAAAACTGGCTGTTGCAGCAGGGCTGGTGGAGCGAAGAACAGGATAAAGCGCTGTTTGAGACCGATCGTCAGGCGGTAATGGCGGCAATGAAGAAAGCCGAGAAGGTGGGCAGGCCGCATATCGACGAGATGATCACCGATGTTTACGACACCCCACCTGCGCACCTACAGCAGCAGTTACTGGAACTCAAGGCGCATATCCGGCGTTACCCTGAGGTCTACCCCAAATCCGCCGAGCAACTTGATGATGCACCTGAGGGGGTGAACCGTGGCTAAAATGAATCTGTTACAGGCGGTCAACAACGCTCTGGATATTGCCATGGCCGCCAATGAGCGGGTGGTCTGTTTTGGCGAGGATGTGGGTGTGTTTGGCGGTGTGTTCCGTGCCACCAGCCACCTGCAAGAAAAATACGGCCGGGCGCGCTGCTTCAACACGCCGCTGGTCGAGGGCGATGCGATCTACAATGGCGTCCTGTTGCTGTCGCCCAGGGCCAACGGCGGGGACACCATCGCCGCCACCGTAAGGGGTACGAATCGTCAGTCCGCCGACGTTAAACAGATTGCCGGAACGGTAACGAAACTTAGCCGCT
>SDWN01000871.1 GCA_004195305.1 Neptunomonas sp.
AGATGTGTATAAGAGACAGCATCAGCGCTTTAGCCTGATCGATCAGGTCGGGCTCATACAGGGATTTACCGACCGGAAAACCCGCTGCTGCCAGGAACGTGTTGGCAATACCGCCGCCGACGATCAGCTGGTCGACCTTGTCCGACAGTGTTTCCAGCACGGTCAGTTTGGTCGATACCTTGGAACCGCCGACAATCGCGGCCACGGGCCGTTCCGGCTTGTTCAGGGCGCGCCCCAGCGCATCGAGTTCGTTAACCAGCAAGGGGCCAGCGCAGGCGATGGGGGCGAACTTGGCGACCCCGTGGGTAGAGGCCTGAGCGCGGTGTGCGGTGCCGAAGGCATCCATCACAAAGATGTCGCAGAGAGCGGCCATTTTCTTCGCCAAGGCGTCGTCGTTGCTTTTTTCGCCGTGGTTAAAGCGCACATTTTCCAGCAACAGCAGATCCGCATCGCTGTCGAAACCCGCGCTCCAGTCTTGGATCAGCGGTACCGGGCGACCCAGCAGCTGGGACAGGTGCGCGGCGACCGGCGCCAGCGAGAAACTGGGGTCGTAGTCGCCTTCAGTGGGGCGGCCCAGATGCGACATCAGCATCACCTTGGCGCCTTTGCTCAGGGCAAATTCGATCGTCGGCAATGCGGCGCGAATCCGTGCATCGCTGGAGACTTTGCCCTCTTTGACGGGGACGTTGAGGTCTTCACGGATCAGCACGCGCTTACCGCTCAGATCCTGCTCGGTCATTTTCAGTACACTCATGAAACTATCCTGTCAGCGTTAAAGTTAAAAATAGGTGTCATGTCTGCGCGTCACCGGGGTGCAGCCAAACAGCAGCGACGTCCAGCATCCGGTTGGCAAAGCCCCACTCGTTATCGAACCAGCACATCAGTTTAAGCAGGCGCTCGCCACTGACGCGGGTCTGGGTGCCATCGACAATGCCGGAGCGCGGATCGGTGTTGAAGTCGATCGAGGCGTGCGGTTCATCAGTATAGCCAAGCAGTCCCACTAGGGGCCCCTGGCGGGTGGCATTGCGTAGTAATGTATTTACCGCAGCGGGGGTGGTCGGGGTGCTTAGTTGCAGTGAAAGATCCATTAAGGAGACGTTGGTGGTCGGTACCCGCAGGTGGTTGCACTGGAAGCGTCCGGCCAGTTCCGGCAGCAGGCGATCGATACCCCGGGCCAGTCCTGTGTCGATCGGAATGATCGATTGCAGCGCGCTGCGGCTCAAGCGAAGATCGGTACGGTGGTTGCTGTCGATGACCGGTTGATCGTTCATCGCCGAATGGATGGTGGTGGTCACGCCGTGGTCGATGCCGAAAGCGCGATGCAGCAGATCCAGCACCGGCACCACGCAGTTGGTAGTGCAGGAGGCGCTGGAGGCGATCCGGTGCTCGGGCTGCAGGTTGTGATGATTGAAACCAAACACAATCGTCGCATCGATATCGGCGGCCGCTGGTTGCGAAAACAGCAACCGTTTGGCACCCGCCTGCAGGTGCAGCTCTGCGGTGCCGCGATCACAAAAGGAGCCGGAGCACTCCAGCACCAGATCGATCTCCAGCTCGGCCCAGGGAAGCAGGCGCGGATCGGGTTGGTTCAGAGCCAGAATCCGATCGCCAGCGATCAGCAGGTGTTTGCCGTCGTTTTCCACCGGCAGCGGAAAGCGGCCGTGGGTGGTGTCGTAGCGGGTCAGGTAGGTCAAGGTTTCGAGATCGGTTAGCTCATTGATGGCAACAACACGAAACGGTCGAGCAGCAGCGGTGCGCGGATCACTCGAATAGAGTGCTCTGAGAACGCATTGGCCGATGCGGCCATAACCGTTGATGGCGATGTTGAAGGGCTTCAAAGGCAGTGTCTCAAGGCGTAAGTCTCAGGAGCCGATCTCAAGGGTTAAATCTCAAGGATTAACGCTTAAGTCTTAGGAGTTAAGTCTTAAGGGTTAAGTCTTAAGGGTCCGGTCTCAAGAGCCGGTCACGGATAAGTAGCCAGGGCAGGCCATGGTGGCTCTGCCCTGAGGACGCGGCGCTACGCGTAGCGCCGTGATTCAGACCGCCTTACAGCAGCTCATTCGCCTTGGCGACCACATTGTCGACGGTGAAGCCGAACAGCTTGAACAGTTCGCTGGCCGGGGCCGACTCGCCGAAGCTGGTCATGCCGACAACGCGTCCGTTCAGGCCGACATACTTGTACCAGAAATCGCTGTGAGCGGCTTCGATCGCGACCCGGGTGCTGATGGCCGCAGGCAGTACTGACTCGCGGTAATCGTTGGACTGGGCTTCGAACGCTTCGGTACAGGGCATCGACACCACCCGCACATTACGCCCCTGAGTACTCAGGACGTCGGCGGCCTCCATCGCCAAGCCCACTTCAGAGCCGGTGGCGATCAGGATCACATCGGGCTGACCCTGGGAATCACGCAGGGTGTAGCCACCACGCTTGATGTTGTTCAGGCGCTCCGGGCAACGATCCTGATGCGGCAGGTTCTGGCGCGAGAACACCAGTGCAGAGGGGCCATCGACCCGCTCCAGTGCATCTTTCCAGGCCACCGCCGATTCGACCGCATCGCAGGGGCGCCACAGGTTCAGGTTGGGGGTGTTGCGCAGGTTGGCGAGCTGTTCGATTGGCTGGTGGGTCGGGCCATCTTCGCCCAGACCAATGGAGTCGTGGGTGTAAACAAAGATCGAGCGCTGGCGCATCAGGGCCGCCATCCGCACTGCGTTGCGGGCATACTCCATAAAGATCAGGAAGGTCGCGCCGTAGGGGATAAAGCCGCCGTGCAGGGCCACACCGTTCATGATTGCCGACATGCCGAATTCACGCACGCCGTAGTACATATAGTTGCCGCTGGCGTCGTCTTTAGTGATCCCCTTACAGCCGCTCCACAGGGTCAGATTGGAGCCAGCCAGGTCGGCGGAACCGCCGAGCAGTTCTGGCAGCTGGGGGCCATAGGCATTGAGCGCATTCTGCGAGGCCTTGCGGCTGGCGATGGTCTCGCCCTTGGCTTGCAGCTCTTCGATATAGGCTTGTGACTGGGCCGCAAAGTTTTCCGGCAGATCACCGCTGATGCGTCGCAGGAATTCAGACGCCAGCTCTGGGTAGGCATCGGCGTACTCGGCAAACTGTTCGTTCCAGTTGTTTTCGATCACGACTCCGTGTTCACGCGCATCCCACTCGGTAGTGATCTCTTGCGGAATGACAAAGGGAGCATGCTCCCAGCCCAGCGCTGCACGGGTCAGGGCGATCTCTGCGTCACCCAGCGGGGCGCCGTGGCAGTCTTCTTTGCCCTGCTTGTTGGGTGAGCCGAAGCCGATCACGGTCTTACAGCAGATCAGGGTCGGTTGGGTGCTGTTCGCGCGACCTTGCTCAATGGCGGCGTGAATGGCATCGGCGTCGTGGCCGTCGATCGCAGGGATCACCTGCCAGCCGTAGGCTTCGAAGCGCTTGACGGTATCGTCGGTGAACCAGCCCTCGACCTCGCCATCGATGGAGATGCCGTTGTCGTCGTAGAAGGCGATTAGCTTACCCAGCCCCAAGGTCCCTGCCAGCGAGCAGACCTCGTGGGAGATCCCCTCCATCATGCAGCCGTCGCCAAGGAAGGTGTAAGTATAGTGATCGACGATCTCATGCCCGTTACGGTTGAACTGACCGGCCAGGGTCTTCTCTGCGACAGCCATCCCCACCGCGTTGGCGAGACCTTGTCCCAATGGTCCGGTGGTGGTTTCAATACCGGGTGCGTAGCCGTATTCCGGATGCCCGGCCGTTTTGCTATGCAGCTGACGGAAGTTTTTCAGGTCGTCAATGCTCAGCTCGTAACCCGATAGGTGCAGCAGCGAGTACAGCAGCATCGAGCCATGGCCGTTAGACAACACAAACCGGTCACGGTTGATCCACTGCGGATTAGCAGGGTTATGCTGCAGGTAGTCGTTCCACAGTACTTCGGCGATATCGGCCATGCCCATGGGCGCACCGGGATGACCGGACTTGGCTTGCTGGACAGCATCCATGCTCAGGGCACGAATTGCATTGGCTAGATCTCTGCGGGATAGCATGAGTAAAACTCCTGGCGTAAACGGGGTCGGGTTTTAAAATAGGTGGGTATTCTCTCGCACTCGCTCCATCGCTTCAAATCTGAATGACACTTATATGATTAAATAGCGGCTTAATTTAGCCTAGTTTAACCTGTTTGCCGATCTCTGAAGGGGCATCGCGGTGACACAGGTGTGCGAGTTGTGGCAAATGAGGCTATCATAGCCGCCCCACAGCTGATCCGGATTGATCGTTGTCACCTTTTTACTGCTCGTTAAGGGGTGTGAAATAGGTAGTCTGGAATTGCTGCTTGGTAATTAAGTCACTGTTTTTATGATGATAATCATAAGATATTCAATTATTAAGGTCGATATAGTATGAGCGCTTATTCCATTTTTACTTCAGAGTCTGTCTCTGAGGGCCATCCCGATAAGATGGCAGATCAGATCTCCGATGCCATTCTTGATGCCATTCTGATGGACGACCCCAACTCCCGCGTCGCGGTAGAAACCATGGTTAAGACTGGAATGGCCATTGTGGCCGGTGAAGTCCGTACCTCGACCTACGTGGATCTGGAAGATATCGTCCGCAACGTCATCCTCGATATCGGTTACACCAGCTCGGATGTCGGCTTCGATGGCGCCTCCTGTGCCGTGATCAATGCCATCGGCAAGCAGTCGGTGGATATCGCCGTCGGTGT